>DASSFA010000277.1:0-16059 GCA_035694895.1 Rhodanobacteraceae bacterium
ACGCCCAACTTGGACGCGCTGAGGGCATATGGCCTTGCATTGCGAGCCAGCGCAATAGGCGACTCCAAGAACGAGAACGAACTGCTACAGCATGCACTCGAACTCGACCCTGGTTTTGCCGCGGCTTATTTGCGGTTGGCCGGCAACGTCCTCCCTTGGGACAAGGCACAGGCCTTCGCCTATTTTTCCAAGGCATATGAACACAAGGACCGGCTAGGTCCGCGCGACCAGCTGTACATCGAAGCCTGGCGCGCAATGTTCGGCGATCCATCGGAAGCCATCGAGAAATGGCACCTGCTGGCCGAGATGTACCCCGATTTCATGGCTGGCCAGGAGAACATGGGTGTGCTTCTATGGCAGAAGGAAAACCGCTTCGCGCAAGCCGTTGCCCCGCTGAAGCAAGTGGCCGCCAGCAAGCACCCTTTGCACGTGATGGCTTACGATCTCCTAGGTCACGTTTATCTTGGGATGAATGACTACCAGGCTTCGCTGAAGGCTTATGACTCCGCGCAGCGCCTTGGGTTGCAGACGCTCGACTATGGCGTTGCTGGAACTTATATCGCCATGCGCAATTACGATGAAGCCGAGCGAGTCCTGAGCAATTTCAAAAAACCGGCAGATGCAAACTTCGCGCTGAATCGCTGGACGTGGCAAGCGGTGCTTGCCGCCGATCAGGGACATCTGCAGCAAGCGCTCGCGGTGCTCGAAGAGGGCCGAAAAGAAGCGATCCAGCGGAAAGCCGAGAACTTCGCGCTGAAATTCCAAGCGATGGCGCTGTCGCTGCAGGTCGCCATGAGCCCAGACACTGGCTTGCCGGCTGACCTTCGAGATTTTCAAAAATCCCTGGCGGAAAAACTTCCCTCAGCACCCAAGCACGAGCAAGCGCAAATCGCGGAACTCCTCGTTTTCGTCGCCTACCTCGACGGCCGCATCGGGAAATCAAAACAGGCCCAACTCGCCCTCGATGCGTCGTCACCCTACACCGATCCCACGGATCCCGTCAGCGCAAGTTTGCGTAGCCTGGCAAAAGCCGAACTCCTGGACCCATCTGAGGCGAACGCCTTGCTTTCGCCGCTCAGCCAAGGTGACGAGCTTTGCCAGGTTCACTCAGCGCTGCTACGGATTGCAAAGCGCCAGAAGGATGCCGAAGGAATCCGTAAACAAGCCCAGTGGCTTGCCGCCAATCGAGGCCGGGCGCTCGCCGAGTGGAACGACGGGTATCTGCTGGGGCCACTCAATCTCGTGGATGCAGATGAAGCCGTGGTCGAACAAGCCAAATCTCCATCAGCGCCATCAGGGATCCGTTAATCCGGAGCTGGATAACTTGCTTCGCGCTTGGCAGCGCGCAGATGATGGATTTCAGTGGTGGCCGAAGCGCGAGCGTTTGCTCAGCAAACGCCGCGCTGATCTCATTTCAAGAACACCCACATACCCTGGGTTCCACTGAGCGCGGATTTCATGAGGTCCGCTTGATCCTTAAACGCTTGCTTGGGCGGAAGCGCTTCGACAGGAGGGATGGATTGCGGATCCACATTCGCGCCGAGGCTCGCGAGTGCATGTCCAGGGTGTTGCTGAAAACGCTGCCGAAAATCGTCATCATGGCCAAGCAGATGAACGAGCCGCTCGACGATTTCGGCGGGCAATTCAAATTGGCTTTGCACTGGCATCCCCCATCACGAAAGCGCTTGAAGTGTAATGACGGCAACCAAGACAGACAATGGGCATCAGGCCTCTCCTCAGAAGCAGACCGATGCCCGAATCCGCCGTTGCGCCATTCTTTTCATCGAGTTGAGAGAGCGGATCGCCTTTGATCTCGGGCGCCTCCTGGCAGGGGAAACCGGGCTGCGGTCGATCTCGGAATGGATAGCACTGGCACCGCATTTGGAAACGGAAATCCGAATCTCCAGTGATGAGCTGGAGATATTGCGCCAAATCAGCGCCAATGATTGGGCGGACCGTTTGCAAGCCGAAGAGCGGTTTTCTGCACCTGCCATTGAACGTTTGCTGGAAATGGGTCTGCTGGTTCCGGATTGCGCAGCAGGTCTTCCCCATCACGCGCGAGAAGGCATGCTCCGCAAAAGTTGGTGGCGTCCGCTCGATGCGGTTGTGCATGCGTTCAGCCGCTGGCATCAGGTCAATGCCACGGCAAAGAATGAAACTTCCGGTTTCGCGACGATCGCAGACATGATTGCGGCCTATGGCCTTCCGCCTTCGCACGCGCATTCGATTCTCGAGCCGGAGCAGCGCCTTCAATTGGGGCGGCAAGAGCCCACCCCTTTCGACAAGTTGCTTGACCGACGTGTCACGTGTCGGAATTTCGATCCCGAATCAATCGTGAAGCTCGGAGAATTCGAACGGGTGATGCAGCGCGTGTTTGGAAGCCAAGGCAGCGAGCCATGGGCGCCTGGCGCACTGGCCATGAAAAAAACCAGCCCTTCCGCAGGTGGGTTGCATCCGGTGGAAGCCTATGTGTTGCTGCAACGCGTCGAAGGAATCCAACCTGGGCTTTATCATTACCATGCTGGCGACCATGCACTCGAACCGTTGGCCTCCGGCACACGAGAGAGCCTTCGAACGCTAGCCGGGCAAATCGTGGCAGGGCAGGACTGGTTCGCGGATGCCCCGGTCATCGTCATGTTGGCAGCACGATTTCAGCGCAGTTTCTGGAAATACCGTAATCATCCCAAGGCATACCGCACTTTGTTGCTGGATGCCGGCCACCTGTCGCAGATGCTGTATCTCACCGCCACCGAACTGAACCTCGGCGCGTTCATCACCGCCGCAATCAACGAGGTGGAAATCGAGCAGGCGTTCGGACTGGAGCCTATGGAAGAGGGCCCGCTCGCGGTGTGCGGCTTCGGCGTACGCGCGGCCGAGAAGGTGACGGTGGAGTTCGATCCCGCAGGAAAGGTGTGGGCGTAGCGGGCGATCGGAATGCGTAGTGGTGAATCGACTTGAGAGGTTCGCAAAGCGAAGCAGCTTGCGAGCCTCTCAACTACACGTCGCCGGTTTTGACCCAACCCTCTCCCGTGCCGTGATGGAACACGCGGTCACCGGGCTGCACTTCGCCGGCGGGAAACGCCGGCAACGAAGCGAGGCGCTCGTAGATCGGGCTGAAGTCCGGCCGGGTCGCATCGAACAGCTGCTCGAAGCTGTCGATCACGAAGTAGGTTTGCTGGTAGGTATCGATCTTGTAACGCGTGCGCATGATGCGCTCGAGATCGAACCCCAGGCGATTCGGCGCATCCGATTCCAGGCAATACACCGATTCGCCCTTCGAGCTGACGATGCCGGAACCGTAGATGCGCAATCCTTCCGGCGTGTTGATCAGGCCGAACTCGACCGTGTACCAGTACAGGCGCGTCAGGTTCATCAGCGCCTCGGGCCCGATGCCGTGCGCCTTGACTCCGCCCAGGCCGTAGGCCTGCATGTAATCGGCGAATACGGGATTGAGCAGCAGCGGCACGTGGCCGAAGAGGTCGTGGAAGAGATCGGGTTCGGAGATGTAATCGAGCTGCTCGGGCTTGCGGATCCACCAGGTCACCGGGAAGCGTCGGTTGGCGAGGTGATCGAAGAACACCTGGTCGGGCAGCAGGCCCTCGACGCCGACGATCTCCCAGCCCGTGCCTTGCTTCAGCACCTTGTTGAGCTCGCCGAATTTCGGGATCGCATCGGCGCTCATGCCGAAGCGCTCCTGGTTCTCCAGGAACTCGCGGCAGGCGCGGTTCTTCAGGATTTCCCGCTGGCGCCGGAACAACTGCGCCCACACTTCGTGATCGGTGCGGGAGTAACCGGCCCACGGCTGCTCGACCGTGCCGACGGCGTAAACCGGGATGTTGCCCCGATCGGTTTGCTGGTGTTCGACGCGGCGCGGCTGGCTGTTCATGCGCCTAGTCTATCTCCAAGTCGCGAAACCGGCTGCCCGACAGTGTGGTGAAACGCGGTTTTCGTTAAAGTGGCGGGATGGAAACCACTGCAGATCCATCCGCGATGGAACGCCGCGACCTGCTGCGCCCTTTCCGCTATGTCTGGCGGGTGCCCGCCGTCCTGTTGTGGGCGTTCGGCGGTTGCCTCCTCGCGATCTTCATCATCCTGCCGTTCGGGGCGCCGCGGCCGGGGACATTGGGCGGCGCGCTCATCCGCAACTGGTCGCGCGGCTTTCTTGCCTGTTTCGGCGTGCGCGTGCAGCGCGTGGGCGAGCCGCTGGGGGATCCGGCGATGTTCGTCGCCAACCACGGCTCGTGGATGGACATCAGCGTGTTGCACACGCAGCGCGAGGCCGGCTTCGTGGCCAAGGCCGAGATTTCGCGCTGGCCGCTGGTCAGCTGGATGGCGCGTCGCGGGGGCACCATCTTCCACGAGCGCGGCAGCACGCATTCGCTCGGCGCGGTGATGACCGTGATGAGCGAACGCCTGCGCAGCGGCTACAGCGTGGCCGCGTTTCCGGAAGGCGGCACCGCGCCGGCCGGCACGTTGAAGGTGTTCCATGCGCGGATTTTCCAGGCCGCGGTCGATGCCAATGCGCTCGTGCAGCCGGTGGCGATCCGTTACCTGCGCGATGACCGGCCCTGGCAGGGTGTTTCGTTCAGGCCCGGCGAGAGCTTCATCGGAAATCTCTGGCGCATGATGGGCCAGCGGCGGATCGTGGCCGAAGTGCATTTCCTGCAGCCGGTGGCGAACGCCGAAGAGGGTCGCCGCCGCATGGCGGACATGGCGCGCGCGCGCATCGCACAGGCTCTGGGCATTCCGGCATGAGCGTGGCGCGGGAGCTGCCATTCGACCCGCCGTGGTGGTTGCGCAATCCGCATGTGCAGTCCACCCTGGCTTCCAGCGGCCTGCGACGTGTGCTGCGCCGGGCACATGCCCGCGATCTGGAGAGCCGCGCCGAAGAACTCATACTGGACGCGGGCGACGGCGTGCGCCTGCAGGGTTTCTACACGCGGCAACGCGTGCTGGATGCGCCGCGTGGCATGGCGGTGCTGTTCCACGGCTGGGAAGGCAGCGTGCGCTCGACGTATCTGCTGCAAACCGGCGGACGCCTGCTTCGCGAAGGCTGGGACGTGTTCCGGCTGAACTTCCGCGACCACGGCGACACGCATCACCTCAACCGCGGCCTGTTCCATTCCTGCCTGCTGGACGAAGCGATCGGCGCGGTGCGCGCGTTCGTGCGCATGCATCCGGTCACGCCGCGCGTGGTGGTCGGCTTCTCGCTGGGCGGCAATTTCGCATTGCGTGTCGCGCTGCATGCCGCCGATGCCGGCCTGGAACTCGATGGTGCGGCCGCGGTGTGTCCGGTCATCGATCCGCACCAGGGGCTGTTCTCGATCGAGCACGCGCCGTGGTTCTACCACTGGTATTTCATGCACAAGTGGCGGCGCTCGCTGCGCCGCAAGCAGCGGGCATTTCCCGATGCGGCGCTGTTCGGGCGCGATGACCTGCGCGGCGGGCTGCGCGGGCTCACCACCGCACTGGTCGAGCGGCACACGGATTTCGGCACGCTGGAGAATTACCTCGACGGCTATTCGATCGCCGGCAGCGCATTGGCACGCATGCGCGTGCCGAGCTGGATCCTCACCTCGCGCGACGACCCCGTGATCCCGGTGGCCGATTTCGAGAAAATGCAACTGCCCGCGAACGTCGAGCTGGACATCACCGCGCGCGGCGGACACTGCGGCTTCATCAGCAACATCGGGCTTTCCAGCATGGCCGAGGATTACATCGCCGAGAAACTTGCCGGGCTCGCGCCGGTACGTGAAAGCACCAGCAGGGAGCAAGCTGCTGCGGCATAATTGCTGTTTCGTTCTGGCTGACAGCGCCCGAACGCTCCGTACGCAGTCACCGCGAGTGGCGCTGCAGCTAAACTCAACGGCTTTCGAGCGGCGGCTTGGCCGCAACGACCCTTGCGCCCGGGCAACGGTCTGATCCCGCGCCCCGAGCCAGCTCAATTACCTTGCGGGAAATTTCCGTGCTCGACGACATCATCGAACTGCACCGCGCCGGCCGTCTGCCCGAGGCCGAAGCGGGTTATCGCGAACTGCTCGAGGCCAATCCCCGGGACGCCGAGGTGCTGCACCTGCTCGGCATCCTGCGCGGCCAGGCCGGCGATCGCGAAGAAGGCCTGCGACTGGTGCAACGCGCGATCGAGCGCGACCCGGACCGCGATGTCTTCCAGCACACGCTGGGCGAAATGCAATTGCACGCCGGCCGCCTGGACGAGTCGGAAGCGGCGTACCTGCGCGCGAAGGAATTGAATCCGAACCTCACCAGCGCGCACAGCGGACTGGGCCAGATCGCCCTCCTGCGCGGCGATCTGGAAACCGCGGAGGAGCACTTCCGGATCGCGCTACGCGCCGACGAGGACGATGCGCAATCCTTGGCCGGCCTGGGCAACATCCATGTCGCGCGTGGCGAACTGCGCCAGGCTTCGGCACATCTCACCCGTGCGGCCGAACTTTCCCCGAACGACGCGTTGATCCATGGCAGCCTCGCCAACGTGATGCTGGCGCTCAACATGCTGGATTTCGCGGTGCAGTCGGCCAACAACGCGCTGGCGTTGAAGCCGGACTATGCGCTCGCGCGGCGCGTGCTCGGCAACGCGCTGCTGCTGAAACGCGACGCGCAAGGCGCGCAGGCGGCGTTCGAGGCGCTGCTGGCCGAGGGCGAGCAGCTCGCCGCGGCGCACCTCGGCCTGGGCGATATCGCGCGCCTGCAACAGCGCTATCCGGAGGCGATTGCGCATTACGAGCAGGCACTCGCGCACGAACCGGATTTGCATCCGGCCGCGATCCGTCGTGCCGCTTCGCTCGAGCGCAGCGGCCGTGCCGACCAGGCGATCGCCGAGTTGCAGTCGCGTGCACAGCAATATCCGCAAGCACCCGTACTGAAGGTGGCATTGGCAAACCTGTTCGACGGACAGCAGCGGCACCAGGAATCGCTGCCCTTGTGGCGCGAAGCCGCGCGCGCATTTCCCGGCGACCCGGAAGTCCAGGGCAATCTCGCCATCGCCCTGGATCGGGCGGGCGAGCACGATGCCGCGGCCGAACAAGCCGAGCGCGTGGGCGGGCCGCCGCGCCCGGCGCTGGTGCTGTTGCGGACCCGTACGGCATTGAGGAAAGGGGACGGCCGACTTGCGCTGGAGGTCCTGCGCTCCATGGACGAATCGCAGTGGCACGAACATCCGGTCCAGGCGCGCCGCCGCTGGCGACTGTCGGGCCTCGCGAATGATGCGCTCGGGCAATGGAACGAAGCGGTGGCGGATTTCCGGCGTGCGTTGTGGCCGGATGCACCTGCGTTGCCCGGCTTGCCGGAACTGGATCGGGCCAGGCGCGATCTGCTGCGCGAACGCGCGGCCGAACCGGAACTGGCGGAGTCGCCGATCGCGGCGCCGATTCTCTTCGTCGGGCTTCCAGGCAGCGGCGCCGGCCGGCTCGCCTCGTTGCTCGGCGACCAGGCCGGCCTCGCGGTACGCCGCGATCGCTTCAGCGCCGATCCGGATTTCGTTTCCACCGCTTTCGAGGAGCGACTGCTGGCGCCCTTGGGCCAACCCGACCTCGCCCTCCTGCGCCGCCGCTACGCCCGGCCGCTGCAACGCAGTGGTTTGCGCGAGGACGTGCGCGTGATCGATTGGCTGCCGTATCTGGATGCGCGCGTGGTGCCGGCATTGAAGCGCGCCTTGCCCGGGCTGCGCATCGTGCAGGTGCGGTGCGATTCGCGCGACGCGCTGTTGAACTGGCTGGCTTTTGGCGGCAATGCAAGATTGCTGATGCGCAATCCACTGGAAGCCGCGAGCTGGCTGAAAATCGCGGCGGAACACCAGCATTTCGCCGCGGAGCTGCTGCCGGCATGCGGTATTGATCCGGACGTCGTGCTGGCCGATCCGCAGGGCGCGCAGGGCAGGGAGTTGGCGGAATTCCTCGGACTCGAGCAGCTCGAGCCCGGAGCGGCGGCGAACGCGGCGCCGAGGAACCCCCGCGGCATGCCGGTCGCCTTCGAGCCGGGCCACGCGAAGCACTATCGCGATGCACTGGCGGAGGCATTCGCCGCGCTGGACTGAAATACCCCGGCTCGCCCCAAAGGTGTACTCTGTCCAGTCGCTCACAAGGAGGACTGGACCGTGACACGCGCGACCTCGAGAGCGGGAATCTTTTTCGGTGCGCTGCTGGCTTGTGCCTGCGTCGGCGACGCGAATGCGTCGGCGTCCTTGCCCCAGTTGCAAGTGCCCGCCGGTTTCCACGTCTCCGTATTCAGCGATGCCGTGCCGGATGCGCGCGAGATGGCCGTCGGCCCCAGGGGCACGGTGTTCGTCGGCAGCAACAAGGGCAAGGTCTTCGCCTTGACCGACGCCAACCACGATGGCCGCGCCGACCGCGTGCGCGTGATCGCTTCCGACCTGGATCGCCCGAGCGGTGTCGCAATGCACGGCGGCGACCTGTACGTTTCGGCGGTGAATCGCATCCTGCGGTTTCCCGCGATCGAAGATCACCTGGACAATCCGCCGCAACCCCAGGCCATCACCGACAAGTTGCCGGACGAAACCCATGCGGGCGGCCGCTTCATCGCCTTCGGGCCGGACAGCAAGCTGTACGTGTCACTGGGCGCGCCCTGCAATGTGTGCGACAAGCCCGGCTTCGCCAAACTGATCCGCATGAACGCGGACGGCAGCGATTTCCAGGACGTCGCTTTCGGCATCCGCAACACGGTGGGATTCGATTGGCAGCCGCGCACGAATACCCTGTGGCTCACCGACAACGGCCGCGACCTGCTGGGCGACAACGTGCCTTCGGATGAACTGGATCGCGTGGACAAACTCGGCGAGAACTTCGGGTTCCCGTTCTGCCATGCCGGCGACATCCCCGATCCCGAATTCGGCAAGGGGCATCCGTGCAGCGGCTATGCGCAGCCCGCGCTGAAACTCGGCGCGCACGTCGCGCCGCTGGGCATGCGCTTCTACACCGGCGCGCAATTTCCGAGATCCTTCCAGGGTGCGATCTTCATCGCCGAGCACGGCTCCTGGAATCGCTCCAGCAAATCCGGATATCGCGTGGTGGTCGTGCACGTGAACGGCAGCAAGGTGCTCGACCAGCAAGCGTTCCTGACCGGCTTCCTGGACGGCCAGAAAACGCTCGGCCGCCCGGTGGACGTGCAGCCGCTCGCCGATGGCAGCCTGCTGGTTTCCGATGACGACAACGGCGCGATTTATCGCGTCACGTACGGCGGAAAATAGTTGTCGAGGTGAAGCGTGGCGTGCTCGTCGGCTTCCACTCGTCGATCACCCGGCGCTCACACTCCATTTAACACCCCAGCAACCCGCCGTTCACGCGGCCGCCCGATACTGTGCTTATCGCCACCGTGCACATGCACGGATCCCCATCAAGGCGACTGATGAACGTGGACATCATCAAGGGCAGATGGAAACAACTGGGCGCCAGCCTGAAGACACAGTGGGCCAAGCTCAGTGAGGACGATATCGGTCTGGCCGAAGGCCACCGCGATTACCTGATCGGCCGTCTACAGGAACGCTACGGCTGGGCCCGGGATCGCGCCGAGGCCGAGGTGGCGCGTTTCGAAAGTGAACTTTCATCCGCAGACAAGGAGAGGTAAACGCCATGGCCAATCAACCCGCTTCCGAAAAGCTCGGCGCCGAGAAGGGCAACGGCGACATGTCGCGCGACGGCGCGGCCGGTTCGCGCATCGAGGCAGGCGCCGAACGCTTCAAGCAGGGCACCACGCAGGCGGTGGAGACCGCCAAGCAGAAATTCGATGCCGCCGCCGATCGCGTGGAGGAAGGCCTGCACAGCGCCACAGACGCCAGCGCGCGCGCGGCGATCCGCGCCGCCGAAAAGGCCGCGGAGGCCCGCGAACGCAGCCGCGCACTGGCCGATGATGCACGCGAGCGCGCATCGGACATGCTGCAGACCGTGCGCGAGTTCGTGCGCGAGCGCCCTGCGCAATCATTGGCGATCGCCCTGGCGGCAGGCTGGGTGCTGGGTCGGGTGCTGGGCGGACGCCGTTGAGCGTACGCACGGCAGCTTGCCGATGAACCCCGCCGCGACCGAAGAATCCCCGCGCGAACGCAAGGCCGGGATCGAAGCCGACCGCGCCGCCGAGGCGGCCGCGGAAGACGTGCGCAGGGGTGAAAGCCCGCCGCTCGCCGAGCAGATGCATGCGCTGTACGCCGCCGGCAGCGGCTTGATCCTGGCGCTACGACGTTTTTTCGTCACGCTGAAGGAATTGCTGCGCGCGGAGGGCCGGGTGCTGTGGACCGGCATCCCGCTGCTCTTCATCGGATTCGTGGCGCTGATCGCGCTGGCGGTGTCGTTGTGGGGCTGCGCGGTGGCACTGATCGGCTGGGCATTGATGGTGGCGACGAACTCGCTGGGCCTCGCGCTCGGCTTGCTGGTCGCCGGCCACATCGTGTTGATCGCCGGCGTCTGGTTCGCATTGAAGCGCGGCGTCTACCAGGCGTCGTTCCCGCAGGCGCGCGCTGAACTGCGCGCGATGCGCACGCAGTTCAGCGAAGACATCGATCGCTTCACGCACGGGCTGACGGCACAGATGCGCGCCGGCCCGCCGGAAAAGGACAAGCCGGCATGAGTTACTTCCGCGCGGTCGCCGAACGCGAGCAGGCTTTCGCGCGCGCCATCATGGCGCGCGAGCGGGTGCGCATCGCGGCAGGCGACGTGGCTCAAACCTATCGCGCCTATCCGGTTCCCGTGCTGGCCGGCACCGCGATCGCGGGCGTGGTGCTCGCGCAGTTCCGGGTCGGCCGCGCGCTGGCGATAGCCGGTGCGCACGTGATCGGCGGTCCGGTTTCGGGATTGCTGAAGAAATTGATGTCCAGGCTCTGAGCGGAACGGCCCATGCAAGGGGAACCTGCGGTACCGCCGCCGGTGGAAACGACCATCGCCGACGCCAACGTGCCGGCAACCGGAGGCCTGCTGCTGCGGCCGCTGTCGAGGCCGCGCCGCCCCGGCGCTCTGGAGCGGCGGCGCGCACGTCGGCTGCGTGCGCTGCGCGTTCCGCTGCTGATCCTCACCTTCCTCGGGATCGCCACCACGCTGGTGGTCGCGCGCTCGCTGTTCGTGCCGTTGGTGCTGGCCGCGTTCGTCGGCATGGGCCTGAATCCGATCGTCGCCGGCCTGCAGCGCATCTACGTGCCGCGCGTACTGGGTGCGCTGCTGATCATGGTTGCGCTGATCATCGGCCTGGGCGAAGCGGCGGTCCTGCTCACCGCGCCGGCGGCGGAGTGGATCCGCGAGGCACCGCAGGCGATTCACCAACTTGCGCCGAAGATCCGCCACATGATGCGGCCGCTGAGCGCGGCCAGCCATGCGGCTTCGCAATCGCTGGCAGGCTTCGGCGTGGGCGCGCCGGCCACGCCTTCGGCCGGCCCCGCGGCCGGATTCGGCGTGAGCGACCTGTTGCTGCTGGCGCCGCGCATCATTGCCGAAGCGCTGACGGTGTTGCTGCTGGTGTTCTTCTTCCTGACCTACGGCGACGACATGCGGCGGCGGCTGGCCAGTGCTTCGCCGCGTTTCGCCTACCGGCGCATCGCGCTGAAACTGGTGCGCGGCATCCAGGTCGAGATCTCGCGCTACCTGCTGACCGTCACCCTGATCAACGGCTGCCTCGGCGCGCTCACCACCGCGATCCTGTGGGGCTGGCAGATGCCCGATCCGGTGCTGTGGGGCTGCGTGGTGGCGCTGCTCAACTACATGCCGTACCTCGGCGCGATCACCTCCACGCTGCTGCTGTGCGTGGTCGGCCTGCTGCACTTCAACAGTGCCGCGCATGCGCTGCTGCCCGCGCTCTGCTTTGCGTGCCTCGCGGCGCTGGAAGGCAACGTGGTCACGCCGATGATCATGGGCCACCGCTTGCGCTTGTCTCCGTTGGCGATCCTGATCTGGCTGCTGCTCTGGGGCTGGATGTGGGGCATCCCCGGCGCGCTGCTGGCGGTGCCGATGCTGACCTGCGCCAAGCTGATCACCGAGCGCGTGCCGGGGATGGAGTGGTTCGCAAGGATGGTCGAGCGGTAGCGTCGAAATCTCTCCAACGCTGCCGCGCTCGGGATGCCACGTGGCCACGGAGCTCCTGGCCATGGACGTCGACTTCCTCGCGCCGGCGGCACGCGTCGCCGGGATTACGGATAATGCGCGGATGAACGATCGCATCCACGCCGCATCCGCCGATCCGCAGCGCATCGAGCAGGCGCGCGCCTTCGCCCGCCAGGGCCGCATCCCGGAAGCCGAGGGCGCATATCGCACGATCCTCGCCGATGCACCCGACACCCCGGAAGCCTTGAACTTCGTCGCCATGTGCGCGCTCGCGCGCGGCGACCTGGCCGATGCGCAGGGCAAGCTGGAGCGCGCCGGCGAACTGGAACCGGCGCAGCCGGAGATCCGGAAGAACCTGGGCATCGTGCACCTGGCCGCCGATCGCGCGAAACGTGCACTGGAATGTTTCGATCACGCGCTGCAACTCGATCCCGATCATTTCGTGGCGCGCCTGCATCGCGGCGCCGCACTGGAACGGCTGGGGCAGCACCGGGAAGCGATCACGAACTACTACGGCGCGATCGTGGCCGCGCAGAACCGCGGACAGTGGGTGAGCGAAGCCACCACCGCCCCGGGCCTGCGCGTGGCGGTGCTGCACGCGATCCGCGCGGTCAACTCGGGGCGCCGGCAGCTGTTCCTCGATCTGCTTGCGCCGTTGCGCGAGCGATACGGGGCCGATGCGCTGAGGCGCGTCGAACAAGGATTGCTGATCTATCTCGGCGACGTGCCGGCGAACTATTCCGATCCGCGCCAGCGACCGAAGTTCTTCTACGTGCCGGGCCTTCGCACGCAGCCGTACTTCGAGCGCGAGCTGTTTCCCTGGCACGCCGAACTGGAGAAGCACACCGATACGATCCGTGACGAATTGCGCGGCGTGCTGGCCGATCCGCAAGGCGTCGAGCCGTTCCTCGGCACCAACGACAACCGGCTGCTGAAGGATCAAAACCTGCTGGCGGCGACGCGGGAAGCCCCGGCGCAGTGGAACTCGTTCTTCTTCCACCGCCACGGCGAAATCTTCGAGCAGAACGCGCGGCGCTGCCCCCGCACCACCGAAATTCTCGATTCGTTGCCGCTGGTGCACATCCGCGAGCACGCGCCGGAAGTGCTGTTCTCGGTGCTGACGCCGGGCTCGCACATCCTGCCGCATCACGGCGTGACCAACACGCGCCTGGTCACGCATCTTCCGCTGATCGTGCCGGAGGATTGCGCCATCCGCGTGGGCGGCATCGATCACGTGTGGCAGGAAGGCCGCTGCGTCACTTTCGACGATACGTTCGAGCACGAGGCCTGGAACCGCAGCGACAAGGTGCGCGCGGTGATGATCCTGGACAGCTGGCATCCGGATCTCACCGAGGCGGAGCGCGAAGCGACCGCGCTGCTGGTCGGCGGCATCGGCGATTTCAATCGCGCGGCGAACGTGGCGCCGCCGCCGAAGGATTGATCGCGCGCAGGCGCGATTAGTGCCGTCCTGGCGCTGGATCCCGGCCAATCCATGGCCGGGATGACGTTGCTCTCGTAGGAGCGCGCCTGCGCGCGACGGGAATTTGCAATCACTACGCTCCGACCGGCAGCCACAGCAGCAACGCTATGCCCAGCGCAATGCGATAAACCGCGAACGGCGTGTAGCGGTGCGAGCGGATGTAGTGCAGCAGCCACTTCACCGCGGCGAACGCCACGAGCAGCGAGACGATGAAGCCGACCGCGAATGCGGTCCAGTCCTCGTGCGCCGCGCCGCCGGCCTTCAACACTTTGAGGAACTCGTAAGCGGTGGCCGCGTACATGGTCGGGATGCCGACCAGGAACGCGAATTCGGTGGCCGCGGCACGATTGGACGTGCCGAAAAGCATCGCCGCGAAGATGGTCGCGCCGGAGCGCGAGGTGCCGGGGAACACGCCGGCCACCATCTGCGCGATGCCGACCATGATCGCCACCGGCCAGGTGACGCTGCTGCGGTCCGCCATGCGCGCGGCGACCTGTTCGGCGCCGATCATCCAGATCCCACCGATGATCAGCGCCCACGCGATCGGCGTCACCGTTTCCGGCAACTTGAACCCGTGCTTGACCACGATGAAGCCCAGCACCACGGTGATGAGGAACGCGACGGTCAGCTTGAGCAGGTAGTCGCGCGTCCCCGGATCACGCCAGCGCGTCAGAAGCTCCCAGATGCGTCGCCAGTACACCAGCGTGATCGCGAGGATCGCACCGGCCTGGATGCCGACATTGAACAGATCCGAGCGCGCGCCCAGCCAGTGTTCGGCGATCAGCAGGTGCCCGGTCGAGGAAATCGGCAGGAATTCGGTGATGCCCTCGATGATGCCGAGGACGATGACATTCAGGAGATCGTGCACGGGCAGGCATCCGCAACAAAACGCGGGCAAGTGTACGCGCACGATCAATGCTTGCGATAGCGACGTTCCGCCCCATGCTTTCCCGAGGAGCCAGGCACGCATGCGGGATTACGAAAATCTCAGCGGCAACTCGGGCGTGAGCGCCTATGAAATCGGCAACGGCGAGATCGTGGTGCGATTCCTCGATGGCCGGCACTACCGCTATACCGCTGGTTCCGCCGGCGCGGACCACATCGCAACCATGCAGCGGCTGGCGCGTACCGGCCGCGGTTTGAGCACCTACATAAGCCAGGTCGTCCGGGACGGCTATGCGGAAAACTGGCGCTGAGCCTGCCCCCTATTTGCTCCGATTTGGTGCCTATGTATGAACCATATTGGTGCGAGTGGCGTGGTCGCATCCCGCAAGCCTTTGATCCAGCGGGCCGAGGCTGCTGGCACACAGCTTGCCTCCATAGAGCGTCCTTCCAACCCGAGGCCCGCCATGTCCGCCGCCGAGAAAGTCCTGAAAACCCTGAAAGATGAAAACGTCGCCTTCGTGGATCTGCGCTTTACCGACATGCGCGGCGTGCAGCACCACGTGAGCTTCCCCGCGCACGCGATCGACGAGGGCACCTTCGAGGACGGCAAGATGTTCGACGGCTCCTCGATCGCGGGCTGGAAGGGCATCAACGAGTCGGACATGGTGCTGATGCCGGATCCGGAAAGCGCCTTCATCGATCCGTTCGCGGCGCACAAGCAGATGGTGATCACCTGCGACGTGCTGGAGCCGTCCACCATGCAGGCCTACGCGCGCGATCCGCGCTCGATCGCCCGGCGCGGCGAGGCCTACCTGAAATCGACCGGCATCGCCGACACCGCGTTCTTCGGGCCGGAGCCGGAGTTCTTCATTTTCGATGGCGTGCGCTATGCCAACGACATGGGCCGCGTGTTCTACGAAATCGAATCCGAAGAGGCCGCGTGGTCTTCCGCCAAGCGCTACGAGGAAGGCAACCACGGCCACCGCCCGGGCGTGAAGGGCGGCTACTTCCCGGTGCCGCCGGTGGATTCGCTTGGCGACCTGCGCGCGGAAATGTGCCAGGTGCTGGAATCGCTCGGCATCCAGGTGGAAGTGCATCACCATGAAGTCGCCACCGCCGGCCAGTGCGAGATCGGCACGCGCTTCAACACGCTGCTGCGCAAGGCCGACGAGTTGCTGACGACGAAATACGTGATCAAGAACGTCGCGCACGCCGGCGGCAAGACCGTCACCTTCATGCCCAAGCCTCTGGTCGGCGACAACGGTTCCGGCATGCACGTGCACCAGTCGCTGAGCAAGGACGGCAAGAACCTGTTCGCCGGCGAGCTCTACGGCGGGCTGTCGCAGACCGCGCTGTGGTACATCGGCGGCATCTTCAAGCACGCGCGCGCGATCAACGCCTTCGCCAACTCGACGACCAATTCGTACAAGCGCCTGGTGCCGGGCTTCGAGGCACCGGTGATGCTGGCTTACTCCGCACGCAACCGCTCGGCGAGCTGCCGCATCCCACATGTCAGCAACCCGAGGGGGCGCCGCATCGAGATCCGCTTCCCCGATCCGATGAACTCCGGCTACCTGGTGTTCACCGCGCTGATGATGGCCGGCCTGGACGGCATCATCAACAAGATCGACCCGGGCGCGC
>DASSFA010000278.1:0-3064 GCA_035694895.1 Rhodanobacteraceae bacterium
CGCCGCGCCCGTCCGCCGCTGCAGGGCAACGTTCCGCCGCCGCCGGCGCAGGGCGCCGCGGCCCCGCAAGTGCCGGTCGCAGGCTTCGGCGGCCTGACCCAGGAGATCCGCGCCGTGGCGGTCCTGCCGGACGGCACCCGCTCGGCGCAGGACGCGATCCTGCGGCTGACGGCGATCAGTGGCGGCCTGCGGCCGTACACCGTGCTAGGCTGGAGAGACGTATCGAACATCGCCGAGGATTCGGAAGTGTCCAGGGAATCGGTGTCCAGGGAATCGCGATGAACAAGCTTTCGCCCGGGCTGGAGCGCGCGTGGCTGGCTTGGCAACGTTCACGGGGACCGCGCTTTCTCGCTTGGTGGGGCGGCGAACTCGCCGCGCTGCTGCCGGAGCGTTTGCGCGCACACGTGTTGCGCGGGCCGGAAGTGCTGCTGCTGAGTGCGGAGGCGGACGGGCTCCGCGTGCGCCGCGAGCGCACCGGCGACCTGCTCGCGCATATCGAGGCGAACGCCGCGCCGGAAGAACAGCGCGCCGGCTTCGTCCGCGCCTGCCGCGACATCGATCCGTCCGATCGCCGGCTGGTGCTGTTGTTGCCCTCGTCATTCGTGTTGCGCCGGCGCCTGCAATTGCCGCAGGCGGCGGCGACTGACCTGCGCCGCGTGGTCGGATACGAAATCGACCGGCAGACGCCGTTCAAGCCTGACCAGGTCTGGTACGACGTGCGCGTGCTCGATCTGGACGCCGCGCCCGGCCAACTCGCGGTGGAACTGATCGCTGCGCCGCGCGCAGAGGTGGAACCGCTGCTGGTACGCCTGCTCGGCATCGGGGTGGTGCCGGATGCGGTGGACGTGGCCGATGGCGCGAATCCCGCGAGCGGGCGCGTGGGCGTCAACCTGCTTCCGCCGGCGCAACGACCGCGCCGCGCGCATCCGCGCCGGCGCGCCAACCTGATCATGGGTGCGGTCTGCATCGCGCTGGCGGTGATCGTGATGCTGCAATGGCTGGACAATCGCCAGGCGGCACTGGATGCGATGCAGACGCAGGTGGACGCGCTGCAGGCGCAGGCGCGCCGGGCCACTTCCCTGCGCGAACAGCTGGTCAACGCGGCGGGCGCATCCGGGTTCCTCGCCGCCCGCAAGCGCGCCACGCCCTCGCCGCTCGCCGTGCTGGGCGATCTCACCCGACGCCTGCCGCCGGATACCTGGCTGCAACGCTTCTCCCTGGATTCGACCGGTCAGTTGACCATGCAGGGGGAGAGCGCGAAAGCCGCGGGGCTGATCGACAGGTTGCGCGATTCGCCGCTGATCGCCGAGCCGAAATTGCAGGGCGTGATCCAGCCGGACCCGACCACCGGCAAGGAGCATTTCGATCTATCCGCGCAATTGCGTGGTACGGGGAAGCCGGGCGATGCCACGTCGCATTAAGCCGATCAAGCTCAGTCCCGTGCAATCGCGGCTGGCAGCGATCGTGCTGGCGCTGATCGCGCTCGCCGTCGCCTATTTCGTTCTGCTGCACTGGTGGTTCGTCGCGCCGCTGATGGACCAGAATGCGCAGATGCATGACCTGCGCGAGCAGCATGCACGCTACGCCGCGGCGATCGCGCAACAGCCGCAGTTGCAGCAGCGCCTGAACCAGCTCGCGGCGGGCGGCGCCTCGGCGAACGCGTTCCTGCCGGAAACCGATCCGTCCGCCGCGGCTGCAGGGCTGATCCAGCGCGCCTCCGACGTGGTCGCCGCGCATGCCAACGAAGGCGGCGGCTGCGAGATGCCGCAGAAGATGCCGATCGAGAATAACGCCGGCAGGGAGCCGTACCGGCGTGTCAGCGTCAGCATCACCCTGCAATGCGCGATCCAGCCCCTGACGGCGGTGTTGCATGATTTCGATCGCGCGCTGCCGTACATGTTCGTGGACGACATCACCATCTACCAGGTCGCCCAGCCGGGCATGCCGCCGCAGCCGAAACTGGAGGTGCAGTTCACGCTGTCCGGTTACATCCGCAACGGGGCAAGCCAGTGAACGCCGCCGATCGCCGCCGCCTCACGCCCGCGCTCGGCATGCTGGCCGTGGCGCTGGTCGCACTGCTGATCGCGTTGTGGGCGGGCGTGGGCCGTGGCGCGCGCTGGCACGACAATGCCTCGCCGCCGCCGCTGCCGGCCGCGCGCGCGGCCACGCCGCCGCCGAGCGTGCCGCCGCTGGAGAACTTCGCGACCGTCTGGGAAAACCCGCTGTTCAGTCCGGACCGCAAGCCGATCGCTGCGCCCGCCGGCAGCAACAACGCCAATGCCGGGGATCTCGAATTGACCGGCGTGATCATGCTGCCGGGCCTGCACATGGCACTGCTGCGCGAGAAGAACAGCAACCGCACCTTGCGCGTACGCGAGGGCCAGAGCACCAACGGTGCCACGGTGGTGGAGGTCAAGCCGCGCAGCGCGGTGGTGGAGATCAACGGCTCGCGTACCGAATTGCCGCTGAAGGTGGGCCCGCCGCCGCCCGGCAGCGGGGCAGGCGGGAATGGCGCGCCGCCACCTCCGCAGCCCGCGATGGAGGCACCGCAGCCCGGCGAAAGCGCAGCGCCGGAACCGGTACCCTCATCGTCATCGGAGCAGCAGCAAGCCGCACCCCAGCAGAATGGCCCGCCTGAGAATGGCGCGCCCGCGGCAGGCGCGCCGCAACAATCCGCGCAAACGGGTGCTGCGCAACCCCAGGCGCCGTCGGCGCCCGCGCAATCATCGAGCCTCACCGACAAGGAGGCTGCCGATGCGTGGGCCCGGGCGTTGAAGGCGCGCATCGAACAACGTCGCAAAAAGGCCGCGCACAAGCAGGACGCGAACAAGCAGAACAATGGAGGCTGACATGAAAGTGGTGCCCTTGATGGTCATGCTGAGCATCGCGTTGCTCGCAGGCTGTGCCCCGAACACGCGTCCCGACAATCATGCGCTGGAGCGCGAAGCGATCGCGGGTACCCAGGCGCCGCCGCCACCGCCCGTGAGCGAAACACAGTTCGAACCGTTGGTGCAGTCAGCGCCGGAGGCGACCACCACCATCGGCACCGGAAGCTTCATCAACG
>DASSFA010000279.1:0-5368 GCA_035694895.1 Rhodanobacteraceae bacterium
CCGTGGCGAGGCACATCCGCTTGCCGGACCCCCACACCACGCACGCGCACACGTACACCGCCACGCAGAGCCACAAGCCGGAATCCGGCCAGTGCAATGCGGCCCAGCTTGCGGGCGCGGCGATGATCAGATTCCAGAGCAGGTACATGGCATCCGTTCGCGCGTGGCCGAATCCTGCGCGCACCATCCACTGATAGAGATGCTCGCGGTGCGCAGTGTACCAACGCCTGCCGGACAGTATGCGCGCAAGCAGCGTCAAGCCCGCATCCACGAGGAAGGCCGAGGACAGTATCAGACAGGGCCACAGCAGTGCGAGCGAGTGCCGGGCCAGCAAGCCGGCGAACGCGGCGATCAGCAGGCCCAGCGTGCCGCTGCCGACGTCGCCCATGAAGATCCGCGCAGGCGGGCGGTTGAACAGCAGGAACCCGAGGCACGCGGTGGCGGATGTCGCGCTCGCGGCCAACAGTGCAGACTGCCCGCTCGCCCAGGCCAGCAGCGCGTAGCCGGTCAACACGAATACGGCCTGGGTTCCGAGCAGTGCATCGATGCCGTCCATGAAGTTGTGGGCATTGATGCTGCCCGCGAAGACGATGCCGACCGGAATCAGCCATGCCCATTGTCGGGCGTCGATCAGCGCGGCAGGCGCCAGAAGGATCGCGGCTACGCCCAGCGAGGCAAGCAGATGCACGCCGATGCGGGGCAATACCGGCAACGGGTGATGATCGTCGCGCCAGCCGACCGCGGCAACGGCAAGCAGCGCGATCGCGAGCGCGATGACCGTGGTCGGCGGCTCGGGCTGCGGAAAGAACGCCAGGGCCGGAATCGCGCAGGCAAGCACGGATACGACCACGCCTATGCCACCGCCGCGCGGCGTAGGCAGGGTATGGGAGCGGCGCTGGCCGGGTTGATCGAGCATCCCGCGCCTGTGCGCGTAGACAATACTGATCGCGACCACGGCCACTGAAACGACGAATCCGCATGCGACACTGATCAGCAGTGGCACCGCGCCGCCCACGTTATTCGTTGACCACGCCGTGGATCGGCCGCACGGTTCCCCAGTTCTTGCAGCTCGGACACTGCCAGTGGTGCGCCTTGGCGCCGAAGCCGCAGCGGCTGCAGCGGTACATCGCCTGCCCTTCGACCAGCTTGCGGGTGAGATCGCGCAGGATCAGGAAGTTCTCGCGCGCCTCGCCGGTGGTCCGGTCGAGCGTCGCGTCGATCAGCGCCATCAGCCCGCGCACCGACGGCCGTTGGCGCAATTGCCGGGTCAGGAAATCCAGGGCTGTGCGCTCGCCTTCCCGGCCGGCGTACAGCCGCATCAGGGCCAGCACCGGCGATATGCCGTGGTAGCGCCGGATCACGTCTTCCAGGAATTTCTCGGCGCGATCCATCTGTTGCGAGCGTGCGTAGTTGTCCAGCAAGGGCGGCAGGATCTCGGGAACGAAGTCCACGTCCGCACGCACCGCGCGCTCGAATGCCTCCACCGCGCCGGTGCGGTCGCCGGCCTCGGCCAGCAGGTGCCCTGCGATCATGTGCGCGCGCACGCAGTTGGGCTCGCTGGAGAAAGCCTGTCCGAGGTATTCGCGCGCCTCGTCGCGGGCGCCGTGTGCGCGCGACTGCTCGGCCAGCTCGCAATAGAACTGCGCGATGGTGGAAGCCTGCGATTCGCCGGTCATGCTCTCCAGACGGCGGGCATGATCGATCGCCTTGTGCCAGTCGCGCTCGTGCTGGTAGATCGCTATCAGGTGGCGCAGGGCAGACGGCGCGTGCGCGTTCATCGCGACCAGGTCGTCGAACAGGGCTTCCGCGCGATCCAGCAACCCGGCGCGCATGTAGTCCTCGCCGAGTTCCAGCAGTGCGACCGTCTTTTCGTCTTCGCTCAGGTTCTGCCTGCTGACCAGATGCTGGTGCACGCGGATCGCCCGATCCACCTCGCCGCGGCGGCGGAACAGGTTGCCGAGGGCGAGGTGCGTTTCCACCGTGTCGCGGTTGAACTCGGCGAGCTTCATAAACACTTCGATGGCCTTGTCCGGCTGCTCATTCAGCAGGTAGTTGAGGCCCCGGAAGTAACTCGACGACAGCTCGCGCGTGCGTGCTCCGGAGCTGCGCGCGCTGGTGTGCCGGCCGATCAGCCAGCCCGACCATGCAGCCACGGGCAGCAGCAGGAACAGCAGGTAAAGCGGGTGCAACAGCAATGCGTTCATGCCTTCTCGCGGACGCGACGGCTGGATGGGAATCTGCGTTGCCGCGCCAGCCCGGAGCCGGCCCAGCACAGCGCCCCGCCAAGCAGCCAGCCGATCAGCAGGGCAATGAGGAGCGAGATGCCTTTGGGGATCTGCAACTGTGCGAACCCGAAATCCCAGACGACTGCCTGCGGGTTCAGCGCCCCGAAGACGGCGCCGAGTATCAGGAAGGCGATCACCAGGACAAGGACGAAGGCGCGCATCAGTCAGGATCCGCGGGGGAAATCACGCGCGCAATGTAACCTATCGCGGTACCGTCGAGAGTTCAGGCCGCGTTATCCGGCCCGGCAGGTTCGGCGTTCACGCGCTCGCGCAGTTCCTTGCCGGGCTTGAAGTGCGGCACATGCTTGCCCGGCAGCGCCACGGCAGTGCCGGTCTTCGGATTGCGACCGGTGCGCGGCGGACGGTAATGCAGCGAGAAACTGCCGAAACCGCGCACCTCGATGCGCTCGCCGCTGGCGAGCGCGCCGCTCATCTGCTCGATCACGTTGCGAACGGCAAGCTCCACGTCGGCGAACGCGAGGTGGGTCTGGCGCAACGCAAGCGTTTCGATCAGTTCGGATTTGGTCATGGGCGCGGATTCGACGTGCAGATGTTTGCGCTTCGGCGAAGCGCGCGGGGCGTGGCGCCCCGCACGCATGGCCGGAGATCACTCCGATTTGTTCATCTGCTCTTTCAGCAACGCGCCGAGCTTGGTCGTGGCGCTGCCGGTGTCCTGGTAATCCGACAGCGTTTCGGCCAGCTCGTCCTCGTCCTTGGCGCGGACCGAAAGCTGCAGCATGCGGCCTTTGCGATCCATGCCGATGAACTTGGCTTCCACCTTGTCGCCGACCTTCAGGTGCTGGCTGGCGTCGTCGATGCGCTCCTTGGCGATGTCGCGGGCCGAGAGATAGCCCTCGATCCCTTCGCCCAGGTCCACCACCGCGCCGCGCGCGTCCACTTCCTTGACCGTACCGGTCACCACCGAGCCGCGCGGATGCGTGCCCATGTACTGGCCGAACGGATCCTGCTCGAGCTGCTTGATTCCGAGGCTGATGCGCTCGCGCTCCGGATCCACCGCCAGCACGACCGCCTCGACCTCGTCGCCCTTCTTGAAGTTGCGCACCAGTTCCTCACCCGGCGTCTGCCAGGAAATGTCGGACAGGTGCACCAGGCCGTCGATGCCGCCTTCCAGGCCGACGAAGATGCCGAAGTCGGTGATGGACTTGATGTTGCCCTTGACCTTGTCGCCCTTCTTGAAGGTGGCCGCGAAGGCCTCCCACGGATTGGCCTGGGTCTGCTTGATGCCCAGCGAGATGCGGCGACGCTCCTCGTCCACGTCCAGCACCATCACTTCCACTTCGTCGCCGACCTGCACCATCTTGGCCGGGTTGACGTTCTTGTTGGTCCAGTCCATCTCCGAGACGTGCACCAGGCCTTCCACGCCCGGCTCCAGCTCCACGAAGCAGCCGTAGTCGGTGACGTTGCTGACCTTGCCGAACAGGCGGGTGCCGCTCGGATAACGGCGGGCGATGTTGACCCACGGATCGTCGCCGAGCTGCTTCAGGCCCAGCGAGACGCGGTTGCGCTCGCGGTCGAACTTCAGCACGCGCACGTCCAACTCGTCGCCGACGTTGACCACTTCGGACGGATGGCGCACGCGCTTCCACGCCATGTCGGTGATGTGCAGCAGGCCGTCGATGCCGCCGAGGTCCACGAACGCACCGTAGTCGGTGAGGTTCTTGACCACGCCCTTGATGATCGCGCCTTCCTGCAGGCGCTCGAGCAGCTGCTCGCGCTCCTCGGAGTGCTCGCTCTCGACGACCGCGCGGCGCGAAACCACCACGTTGTTGCGCTTGCGGTCGAGCTTGATGATCTTGAACTCGAGATCCTTGCCTTCCAGGTAGCCCGGATCACGCACCGGGCGCACATCCACCAGCGAACCCGGCAGGAACGCACGGACATCCTTGATGTCCACCGTGAAGCCGCCCTTGACCTTGCCGGAAATCCGGCCGGTGATGGCTTCGCTCTTCTCGAAGGCGCTTTCCAGTTCGTCCCAGACCAGCGCGCGCTTGGCCTTCTCGCGCGACAGCTTGGTCTCGCCGAAGCCGTCCTCGATCGCGTCCAGCGCGACCTTGACCTCGTCGCCGATATTGATCTCCAGGGTCCCGTCTTCCTCGCGGAACTGCTCGATCGGGACAATGCCCTCGGATTTCAGCCCCGCATTGATCACGACCACGTCGGAACGGATGTCCACGACGATGCCGGACACGATGGACCCGGGTTTCAGCTTGTTGAGCGACTGGCTCTGTTCAAACAGCTCGGCAAAACTTTCGTTCATAAAATTTCCAGTGGGGGAAAGGACCACATTCGCTGCAACGTTCATTCGATTGGATTCCGCAGCGGCGGTCCGCCGGTCGGGGGCGCTTGCGCGCCGTGGGTAGAAGTCCGCCATGCGGACGGTTGTTTGCGTCGCCACTCACCTTCGGAGCAACGACAAGACCTTCGAAACGACCTCGGGGATCGGCATTCCGGTCGTATCCACCAGCACCGCGTCGGCGGCCGGCTTCAACGGCGAAACCGCACGCGTCGCATCGCGTGCGTCGCGCGCCTCGATCTCGTGCAAAAGGCTGGATAGTGTAACGTCCAGCCCCTTTTCCTTCAACTGCTTATAGCGCCTTTGTGCGCGTTCTTCGGCCGACGCGGTCAGGAACACCTTCGGCGCGGCATCGGGGAAGATCACCGTGCCCATGTCACGGCCGTCCGCCACCAGGCCCGGCGGACTGCGGAAGGCCAGTTGCACGGCCACCAGCGCCCGGCGCACGGCCGGAACGGCGGCGATGGCCGAAGCCGCGGCGCCGGCGGTTTCGGTACGCAGTGCATCGGTGGCGTCATGGCCATCGACCAGCACCCGGGTCTCCCCACCGTCCTTGGGGTCGCGGAAGGCGATTTCCACCGTCTCGGCGCAACGGGTCAGGGCTTCGGCATCGTTCAGATCAATACCTGCCCGGGCGGCCGCGTACCCCACGGCACGATAGAGCGCCCCCGAGTCCAGCAGGTGCCAGCCGAGCCGGTCGGCAACCGCGCGCGCGATGGTGCCTTTGCCCGAGCCGGACGGACCGTCGATGGTGAGCACCGGGACGGCG
>DASSFA010000280.1:0-7695 GCA_035694895.1 Rhodanobacteraceae bacterium
CGAGTCCGCGGAAACGCTCCTGGACGATCCGGAATCCCCTCTCAATCCTTGAGCACGAAAATCGCGCCGCAATACGGGCATTGCGATTCGCCGCCATCCTCGACGATCGACAGATACACACGTGGATGCGAATTCCACAGCGCCATTTCCGGCAGCGGACACGACAGCGGCAGTTGCGCGCGCGTGACTTCGTAACGGCGCTGCGCGTTGGCCGGTTCGGCGGCATGGTCGGTGACGGCTGGGCTGCTCATGGGGCGGTCGATCCGGAAGAAAGCCACATTCTAGCCGAGTCGCCACGTGCTCACTTGTCCGCCTGCTCGAGCGGCAACAGCTTGGTTTCATAGGCATGCGACTCGATCGCCTCGGCGGTGATCGTGACCTGCAGGGCATCGCCCACCATCGGCACGCCGTAGCCCACGCCGAAAGCGCTGCGATCGAACGTGGCGGTCGCGCCGAAACCGAGCGCCGGCGCTTCGATCATCGGATACTTGCCGGTCTTGTTGAGGGTGACATCCAGCGTCACCGGGCGCGTCATGCCGTGCACGGTCAACCGGCCCTCGACCTTGAACCGCGCCGCCCCCTCGGCCTCCACCCGGCTGCTGACGAAAGTAACCGACGGAAACTTCCCGGCATCCAGGTACATCGGGCCCAGCAACTGCTTGTCGAGCGCCGGCACGTGCGTGTGCAGGCTCGACACGGGAATGCTGACGCGCACGGAGGATTCCGATGGGTGATCGGCGTCGTAGACCAACGTGCCTTCCACGCGATCGAACTGGCCGCTGGGATGCGAATAACCCAGGTGGTCCCATGAAAACAACACCTGGGTGTGGGCGGGATCGAGCGTGTAGCGGACGGGCGCGGCGAAGCTGGGGGTGCCCGCGGCCAGCAGGGACAGGAACAGGGCAACGGTCTTCATGCGTTCTCCTCGAGTCGGTTGCGGCGCGCACGGACGGCGGAACTGTGAGATAACGCGCGCCATTGATCAAATGACGAAACTGGGACGCGGAATTCGACATGCGTGAAGCGTGGGTGATCACCGACGGCGCCGCCGGCAACGAGCGCCAGGCCTTGGCGCTGGCGCAAGCGCTGGAGACGCGCACACGCGTGCTGCGCCTTCCGCTCCGGGCCCCGTGGTCATGGATCACGCCACGCAAGCTGCCGGGTGGAAGATTGGCGCTGTCCGCGCGCGATCGCGCGCAATTCGCACCGCCCTGGCCCGGGCTCGCGATCGGCTGCGGCCGCGATGCAGCGCTGCTGACGCGCCTGCTTCGGGATTTGTCGGACGGCGAATGCTTCAGCGTGCAGATCCTCGATCCGCGCGTGGGCACCCGGCACTGGGATGCAGTGGTGTCGCCGCGCCACGATGCCCGCAACGGCGCCAACGTGATCGAAACGCTGGGTTCGCTGAACCCCATCGATGACGCGTGGCTGGCCGAAGGCCGCGATGCGTTCGCGCAATTCATGCACCTGCCGCGACCGCGCATCACCTTGCTGATCGGCGGACCGCGGCGTGGCGTGGTGTTCGACGAAGCTTATGCGCTGGCGCTGGCGCAAGGCGTCGCCGCGCGCGCGCAAGCCGGCAGCGTGCTGGCCAGCGTTTCACGGCGTACGCCGCAGGCATTCGCGCAGAGCGTGCGCGAAAAGCTGCAACATCTTCCCGGCGTGTTCTGGACCGGCGCGCACGACGGCACCAATCCGTATCCGGGCATGCTCGGCTGGGCGGATGCCATCGTGGTGACGCCCGATTCGGTCAACATGCTTTCCGAAGCCGCCGCGGTCGGTGTGCCGGTGCATACCTTGGTCACCGGTTCGCTGCCGGAAAGGCTCGCGTCCTTCCATGCCGCATTGCGCGAGCGCGGCTCATTGCACGACCTCGACGCCCGGACCTCGCGCGCCGCCACGCCGCTGCGCGAGACCGCGCAGGTTGCCGCACGGCTGAAGGAATGGATGGCAGCCCGCGCCGTACGCGCCTGATATCGTCGACGAACGCCCGTGCCGGCGGCCGGCGCCTTACTTCGCCGAGAAATCGAATCCCGCCTCGCGCGCAATGCGCAGCACTTCCGCGGAAATGGCGGAGAGTTCCGAGTTGCGCTCCATCACGCGCGGGCGGGCCTCCAGCGTGCAGTTGAGCGCAAGCACCAACAGCTTCGCATGGGCGTCGAGCAACTCCTGCGCATCACGTGCGGGCAGCACGTTCGCCGCGGCGCAGGCCGCGATCAGGCCGGGCGTGTCGGTGGGCGCGGTGAGGCCGGGGTGCTGCCCGGCATGGCGCAACACCAGTCCCTGCAGCAGGAACTCGATGTCCAGCAATCCGCCCGCGCCCTGTTTCAGGTCGAAACGCGAGGCATCGGAACGATCACGCTCGGCGCGCCATTGCGCGCGCATCCTCAGCACGTCCGCGAGGATGCGAGCGGGCTCGCGCGGCAGCGACAGCAGGCTTGCGCGCTCGCGTTCGAACGCCGAGCGCAAACCCGCATCTCCCGAAATCGCGCGCGCGCGCACCAGCGCCTGATGCTCCCAAGTCCAGGCGCGCTCGCGCTGGTACTCCACGAAAGACGGCAGGCTCGCCACCAGCAGGCCCTTGCTGCCGTCGGGTCGCAAGCGCGTATCGATGTCGTAGAGCCGGCCCGCACGCGTGGGCGTGGAAAGCCAGTGCACGATGCGTTGCGCCAGGCGCGCGTACCAGCGCGCGCCCTCCAGCGGACGCGCGCCGTCGCTCATCTGCGCGCCGCGCGCCGCGTCGTAGATGAAAACCAGGTCGAGGTCGGATGCAAAACCCAGTTCGGCACCGCCCAGGCTGCCGTAACCGAGCACCGCGAAACCGGGGTCGGTGCCCGGCAACTGACCGTGCTGCGCGAGCAATTCGCGCCGCGCCAGCTCCAGCACCGCACCGACCACCGCTGCCGCGGCCAGGGCCAGCCGGCGCGCGGTGAGCGCTCCATCGGCGTGGCCGTCGCGCAGCGCGAGCCCGGCGCGCAGGGCGAAACTGTCGCGCCATTCGGCGATCGTGCCCAGCGCTTCCTCCGGATCACCCGCGTGCGCGGCCAGCAATCCCGCGAGTTCGCGTTCGATCTCGGCCTCGCCTTGCGGCAGGTGTTCCAGACGCGGGTCGAGCACGTCGTCCAGCAGCAAGGGTTGTGCGATCACGCGCTGCGCCAGCCACGCCTGTTCGGCGCACAGGCGTGCCAGCCGCGCGCGCGCCGCGGGATGCTCTTCCAGCAATGCGAGATACGCGGAGCGCCGCGCGATCGCCTGCACCAGCTTGCACAGGTTCACCAGGGCGACCGTCGGTGCGGAAGTCGCGCGCGCAGCCTCGATCAGAAGCGGCACCAGATGTTCCAGCCGCTGGCCGGCGCGCGCGGACAACCCGCGCAGGTTCGCCACCTGCGCCAGCGCCGCGGCGGCTTCGTCGGCCGGCTCGAAACCGGCCTGCGCCAGCTTCTCGACATCCTGCGCGCCGCCGTGCGCGCCGCGCCATGCCGCAATGCTCTGCGCCGAAGGTGCAGTCGCGGCGCCGCGCGCCTGCGGCAACAGCACCGCGGCGAAGGCTTCCGCCACGTTGCCGCGATGGAAATCCAGTTGCGCCTGCAATGCCTCCCACTCGGCAAATCCGAGCGTCGCAGCCAGGCGCGCGCGGATCAGCGGATCGTCCGGGATCGCATGCGTCTGCTGGTCCGCGAACATCTGCACGCGATTTTCGAGACGGCGCAGGAAGGCGTAGGCCTCGCGCAATGCCTTCGCGCGCGCGGCCGGCAGATAGCCGCGCCGCGCGCAGGCCTCCAGCGCGGGCAGCAGGCCGTGCACGCGCAGCACCGGATCGCGGCCGCCGCGGATCAACTGCTGCAACTGCACGATGAACTCGATCTCGCGGATGCCACCTGGCCCGAGCTTCAGATGCTCGGCCAGGTCACGGCGCGCGACCTCTGCATCGATCAGTGCCTTCATCTCGCGCAAACCGGCCAGCGCGGTGTAATCGAAATAGCGCCGGTAAATGAACGGACGCAGCAGGTCGAGCAGGCGTCTGCCCGCGAGGATGTCCCCGGCGATCGGCCGCGCCTTGATCCATGCGTAACGCTCCCAGTCGCGACCCTCGCGCTGGTAGTACTGCTCCATCGCCGCGAATGACACGGCGACCGGGCCGGCATCTCCGAACGGGCGCAGCCGCAGGTCCACGCGTGCGGCGATGCCGTCCTCGCTGGATTCGCCCAGGCTGCGGACGAATTCGCGCGCGACGCGCGCGAAGAATTCGGCGTTGTCCAGCGGGCGTGCACCGTCGGTTTCGCCGGCTTCCGGGAACGCGAGGATCAGGTCCACGTCGGAGGAGAAATTCAGCTCGCCACCGCCGAGCTTGCCAAGCGCCATCACCACGAGCGCCTGCGCCTCGCCCTGCGCATTGCGCGGCGTGCCGTAACGCGCACGCATGCGCGCCTCGGCATCGCGCAGGGCCGAGGCGATCAGCGTCTCGTACAAGGCGGTGGCGCCGTCCAGGGTGTCCGGGAGATCGTCGAGGCCATTGACGTCGCGGAACACCAGCCGCACTGCCTCGGCCCGGCGGAAGCGGCGAAGCCGGGCGGCGAGATCCTCGCCGTCGTGCGCCAGCGGGCCTGCGCGCGCGGACGCCGGCGCCGGATCGCGCAGACGTTCCAGGCCCGAGGCACCCAGCAGGCCCGGGTCGCGGCGCAGCACCTCGTAGGCAAAGTCACTGGCCAGCAGCAGCTTGCGTATCCGCTCGGCCACGCCGGCGTCGTCGTGCACGCGCACGCCCGCTGCGCGGCAGCGCTCGACCAGTTCGGCGTAGCGTGAGTCCGCCAGCGCGGTCAATGCGGACGGAGGCGAGGGCGTGGTCATCATCGTTGGATTATGCCGGGCAACGGCTCCCCGCCGGACACAAACACGTCGTTCATCTCGGTTCGGTTACATTCCGTGCCCGCTTCGATCAATGGCGTGGCCGCGCGCGGAGCGCGCAAGGCCCGGCGGCCCTTTCCCTGTGCGTGCACGGCCAAAACTGCGATGACCATCCGCCACCCGGTCTTCCTGCGCACCTTGCCGGCGATCCTGCTGGCTCTTCTGTTCATGCTGGCGACCGGGCTGCTGGACGGCAATCCCGGCGTCGCGCCCGCGGCACTGTTGCACTCACCGTGGGCGCTGTTCGCCAACGCAGTGCCTGGACTGCTGCTGGCGCTGGTGCTGCTCGCCCTCACCCGGCGATGGGTGTTCTCGCTGCTGATCGCCTTCGGTGCGGAGGCGCTGCTCTATTGGGTGAATGCGCAGAAAGTCGCGAATCTTGCTTCGCCCCTGGTGCCGGCGGACTTCCATATGCTCGGCCAGTTGCGCCACGGCGGCGCGCACCTGCTCAGCGGTTACGCCCACCTCGGCGGCTGGCTGATCGCCGCGACCATCGCCTGCGCGGCCGCACTCGTCGCATTGTGGATTTACGAGCCGCCGATGATTTCCCGGCGCACGCTACCGCGCGCCGGCGTCGCAGGATGTGCGGGCGCGGCGCTGTTGTCGCTGTGCGCGGGCGTGCCGGGCTGGCGGGTGATCTACAACCGCGACGCCTTGCAATTCCAGCCGTGGTCGGCGCAGGAAACCGCCAAGCGCAGTGGCGTCATCGGCATGCTGGCCCTCTATCGGCTCGATTACGCCGGCCAGCGCCCGAAGATCGACACGCGAGCCGCGCGCGCGCTGCTGGGCCACACCGAGCCGGCGGTACGCGCCGCGATGGCAGCCGGCAACGATGGCGTGCGTCCGGACATCGTCATCGTGCAGAGCGAATCGTTCTTCAATCCGGGCCGGATGGTCGGCTACGCGCCGTACCAGTTCATTCCGAATTTCGAGCGCCTCGCCTCGATGGGCGAATCCGGCCCGCTGCACGTGCCCACTTTCGGCGGCGGCACGATCCGCACCGAATTCGAAGTACTGACCGGACTGCCGCTGCGCTATTTCCCGCAGGTGCAGTTCCCATACCTGCAGATCGAGGCGAAGGTGATCCCGGGCCTGGCGCGCACGCTGCGCGCCAACGGCTACACCACGCTGGCGATCCACGACAACAACCGCAGCTTCTGGAATCGCGCAAGTGCTCTGCAGAGGCTGGGCTTCGACCGTTTCATCGCGATCAACGATTTCCCCAGGGACGTGCCGCACGACGGCCACTACGTCGCCGACAGCGCGTTGACCGACGAAATCCTGAAGCAGCTGCGCGATTCGGGACCACCGCAACTGATCTTCGCGATCAGCATGGAGGCACACGGCCCTTACGACGGCAATCCGGGCCCGATCAACGTGGCCGAGCGCGACGCGATCCCGGTACCCGCCGGCGTGACCGGCGTGGGCAAGACGATGTTGCAGACGTACCTCTATCACCTGCGCCATGCCGACGAACAGCTGGGCCGGCTGGCCGAGGCGCTCTCGCACCGCGCGCGCCCCACCCTGCTGATGTTCTACGGCGACCACCTGCCGGCATTGGGACAGGCGTTCGAAATCAACGGCTTCAAGGATGGCCGCGACCAGCTCGAACAGACCGGCTCGTGGCTGATCGTGGATCCCGCGCATCCGCACGATGCGCCGCCGCAGGCACTGGCCGCCTGGGCGCTTCCCGGGCAATTGCTGGAGCGCGCGGGCATCCGCGATGACCCCTGGTTCGCCCTGACCGACGTGCTGGCGCCGCAGCTGTCCGATCTCACGCGCGCGCCGGATGCGCCGCCTCCGCCGGAAACCGCCGAGCAACGCCTGCTCGACCACGGCATGACCAACGTGGCGCAGCTTCGCCTCAAGGGCAAGCTCGACAAGCTGCTACCGGAAACCGAAAGCGCCGCCGCGATGGCGGCGCACACGCCGCACCCGTCAATCGCGGCCCGGCCGGATGGCGTCAGCCAGTAGTTCACCCGCGACGGTATGCGCGCGCACTAACGCGCGGCTTCCTCTATCAGTGCATCGAGGTGCATGGAACGGGCGAGCAGGACCGAGCCCTGGTACGAGAGGTGGCCGTCATCGCGATAGAGGAAAGTGCCGTCGAGTTCGGTGCGACATTCCTTCGCGTTGCACAGGAACGAGTCGAACGACACGATCCCGACGTCGGCTCGCGCACGCACCTGCTGGATGAAAGCGAAGACCTCGCGCTTGCTCGCTCGGTATTGCGCCGTTGGAATGTTGCAGTCCACGAACCTGCCCAGCATGGTGCGATTGCCCGCCCTGCGTTCCAGACAATGGGTGTAGTCGAACCCGTCGCTCGGTGGCGGCGCGACGATCACAACCCTCCGACCCAGCGCCCGGATGCGGCCGATCGTGGACACCAGAGCATCCAGCGCGGTATTGAGTTCAGGCTCTTCGATTCTTGCCTGTCCGTCCACGACGTGCAGCATTCGCCGCTCCGGATCGAAGTACTCGTAGAAGGGACTGGACAACACCACCGTGCGGATTTCCGGATGCGCCGCCAGATACTCGATCACCGAATCGTTGAAGGTGAGGCAGCGCTCGGCGAACTCGCGCGTGTATTCGCGGTAGATCTGGGCCAGCCCGAGCAGCGGACCGCAGGCGCTCTTGGTCGCCTGCAGCAACCCGCCGGGCAACGTTTCCGCCAATCCCGGAACGAGGTGCATGGCGAAGGAGTCGCCCCAGACCATCGTCGCGGGATGCGCCGAGTTGCTGCAGCGCATGGTGTATTCCAGGCGCCGGTAGCCATCGCACACCTTGTCG
>DASSFA010000281.1:0-4420 GCA_035694895.1 Rhodanobacteraceae bacterium
CTGCGCCTGCAGCAGATCCGCCAGTTCCACCGCATCTTCGAAGCCCGCGTTCATGCCCTGGCCGTGGAACGGGACGATGGCGTGAGCGGCATCGCCCAGCAGCAGCGCGCGGCCGCCGAGGTGCCAGCGGTCCAGATACAGCGTCGCGAGCTGCCCGACCGGATGCGCACTCCAGTCCTCGTCGAAGGTCGGCATCAATGCCAGCGCGTCGGCGAACTGCTCCTCGAAAAACGCGCGCGCGACTTTCACGCCAGGCAGGGTCGCGAAGCTTGGATGCGGTCCCGCGTTGGGCAGGAACAGCGTGACGGTGAAATTGCCTTGCGCGTTCGGCAGTGCGATGCACATGTAATGACCACGTGGCCAGATGTGCAGGGCGTGGGGCTCGATGGCAAACAACTCTCGTTGAAGCGACGAGCCTTCCCTTCCCTCGCTTGCGGGGGAAGGTGCCCGCGGGTCGGACGGGGGGAAGTTTCGCGGCATCACTGGGTTGTTTGCCCCCACCCCAACCCTCCCCCGTGAACGGGGGAGGGGGTCAAGAGCCGGGATTTCGAGTTCTTTGTAGCCATGCCCCAGCGGCTCCACGCGCTCGTGCAGATCGGTTTGGCGAGACATCGCCGCACGCAAAGCCGAGCCTGCGCCATCACAGCCGAGCAGTGTTTCCGCCGGGCGCGTGCGCTTCGCGCCACCCGCGTCGGCCAGCGTGATCGTTCCGTTCGCGAAATCGGCTTCCACCAGCGCGGCATCGAAATGCAGCACGGCGCCGGCCCGCTCGGCCGCGTCCATCAGCAGCATGTTGAGGTCGCCGCGCGAAACCGACCAGATCACTTCCGAATCGTCGCGCCCGTAGCGCTGCAGGTTGGCGGTGCCGTCGGCGTGCACCATGCGGCCGCGCATCATCACCGCCTGCTTCAATACGTCATCGGCGAGCCCGGCCTGGCGCAGCGCGTTCAATCCGCGCTCCGCCAAGGCGAGATTGATCGAGCGCCCGCCGAGGAACCCGTGCACGCGCGGATCCGGACGGCGCTCGAAGACTTCGACGCGAAAGCCGCGTTGCGCCAGCAGCGTCGCCAAGAGCGAACCGACCAGGCCGGCGCCGATGATGGTGATCGCGGAACCGCTCGACTGTGCGTTCATGGCGTTACTGCGATTGCCGCCACGCCTGCACCGCCCGCGCGAACTCCAGGCAATCCTCGAAGCGGTTGTAGAGCGGCGCGGAACTGATGCGCATCACGTCCGGCTCGCGCCAGTCGCCGAGCACCCCGCTTGCGACCAGATGCTCGAACAGCGAGCGTCCCGCATCGCGGCCGTGGCGCACGCGCAAGGACAATTGCGCGCCGCGGCGTTCCGGTTCGGCAGGCGTCAGGATCTCCAGTACGTCATCCAGTTGCGTGCGGATCAGCCATTCCAGATAGCCGGTCAGCCGCTTTGATTTCTGCCGCAGCCGCGGCATGCCCGCGCGCTGGAAGATTTCCAGCGAGACGCGCAGGGGCGCGAGCGCGAAGATCGGCGGATTGGACAACTGCCAGCCGTCGGCGCCGGGCGTGGGATCGAATTCGGGCCGCATCTGGAAGCGCGTGGTTTCCAGATGACCCCACCAGCCGGCGAAGCGCGGAAGGTCGCCACGCGCGTGCCGTGAGTGCACGAAGCAGCCGGCGATCGCGCCCGGCCCGGAGTTCAGGTATTTGTACGAACACCACGCGGCGAAGTCGCAGCCGCTGGCGTGCAGATTGGCGATCACGTTGCCGGCCGCATGGGCCAGATCGAAGCCGACCATGCAACCCTGTGCGTGCGCGAGCTTCGTGATCGCCGCGATATCGAACGCCTGTCCCGTCAGGTACTGCACGCCCGGCCACAGAACCAGCGCGATCCGCGAGCCGTGCTCGCGCAGGGCCCGTTCGATCGCTTCCATCGAAACCGTGCCGCCGGGTTCGTCGGGGTCCAATTCGATCAGCGCACCGTCTGGATCGTAACCATGGAATGCGATCTGCGAAGCGACGGCATGGCGGTCGGACGGAAACGCATTGCGCTCGATCAGGATCGCGTGACGCTCTCGCGTGGGCCGGTAGAAACTCACCATCATCAAATGGAGGTTCACGGTGAGCGAATTCATTGCCACGACTTCGGACGGTTCAGCGCCGACCACTTCCGCCAGTGCATCGCGCACTTCCGAGTGGTACGGCAGCCACGGATGTCGTCCGTGCACGTGGCCTTCCACGCCCAGCCGCGCCCAGTCGTCCAGTTCGTCGAGCAGCGCCTGGCGCGTGGCGCGCGGTTGCAGGCCGAGCGAATTGCCGCACAGGTAAACCTGCTCGCCGCCCGCGTGCGGCGGGATCAGGAACTCGTTGCGGAAGTCGCGCAGCGGGTCGGCCTGGTCCTGTGCGCGTGCCCAGGCGGCATCGAATGCGAAATCGCTCATTGGGCGGTGGAGACCGCTTTCGCGATTGCGGAGCAGCCGGCGTCAAAGGTTGCGGCCCAGGATGCGGGCGCCGGTTCCGGGCGCACGCAGCGCACCTGGATCGCGATGCCGTCGCGGTAGTAGTAGTACTCCGTGTAATCCGTCTTCTGCTTGTTCTCGGTAGCGGTATAGCGGCGACCGGACGGGATCGGGTGCGAATCGTTCGAGTGGTATTCGGTCAGCCTGCGCGCCTTGGCGACGTTGTCCTTGACGAACTGCTGGAACGCCTGCGCGTCATTCGCGTGCTGCGTGGTCACGGTGATGCGCGCCAGCGTGTCGGGCGGGGCATCCGGTTCCATGATGCGCAGCGCCAGGAACTGCGGCTCGCCATCGTGCTTTTCCATGATGGGCGTCCACGCGTCCGGCGCGGAGAAATGCACCTTGCCATCGTCCAGCGAATAGTCTGCCGCGTGCGCGATCAGCGGTGCAGCGCACAGCGCGCACAGTGCGGAAAAAAACAGGGGTCGCATTTCCATGATGCTCTCCGGCAACGGTGGATCGTTCGCGATACCTCACCACGAACGATGCTGCAAAAATCATGAATCGTGCGCAAAACGCGAAAGCGGCAGGTTCAGCCATTCCAGTGCCGTGCCATGGAACATCCGCGCGCGGCCAGCCTCGTCCATGCCGAGCGCGTCGATGCCGCTGCCCGGCTCCTGCTCGCCCAGCGGGAAAGGGTAATCGGTGCCCAGCATCACGCGATCGGTGCCGACCACGTCCAGCAGGTAGCGCAGGGCTTGCGGGTCGTGCACGCAGGAATCGAAGTACAGCCGTGAAAAATAATCGCGCGGATTGCGCGCATTGTCGGTGGCGACCAGGTCCGGGCGCATGCGGAAACCGTGTTCGATGCGGCCGATGGTGAACGGAAATGCACCGCCGCCGTGCGCGAAGGCGATGCGCAACGAAGGCAGGCGTTCCAGCACGCCGCCGAAAATCAGCGAACACGCCGCGCGCGACTGCTCGGCCGGCATGCCCACCAGCCAGGGCAGCCAGTATTTCGGCATCGAGTCGCCACCCATCATGTCCCAGGGATGCACCAGGATCGCGGCGTCCAGGTCCGCCGCGGCCTCGAAGAACGGGAACAGCTCCGGTGCATCGAGGTTCCACCTGTTGCAGTGCGAACCGATCTGCACGCCCTGCAAGCCAAGTTGCTCGACGCAGCGCTCCAGCTCCTCGATCGCAAGCCGCGGCGATTGCAGCGGCACGGTGCCGATGCCGGCGTAGTGGCGCGGATGCGCGCGGCACACCTCCGCGGCGTGATCATTCAGGTGCCGATGCAGTTCCAGCGCCTGGTTGGGCCTGGCCCAGTACGAGAACAGCACCGGCACCGTCGATATCACCTGCACGTCGACGCCGTGTTGCTTGTACTCGTTGATGCGATGCTCGGCATCGAAGGCGTTCTGCCAGACCTCACGGAAGAACTTGCCATCCTTGTAGATCCGGTGCCGGCCGCCCGCGCGCACCATCACCGGAAAGCGCTCGTCGCCGTATTTCTTGGCGAGATCCGGCCAGTGCGGCGGCAGCAGGTGCGCGTGGGTGTCGATCTTGAGCATGGCGCAAGTATAAGTAGGAGCCTGCGTGCAGGCGACCACGGAGCTTTTGGCCATGGACGGCAATCGCTTTTTGGGTGTGATGCCTGCGCGCAGGTTCCTCAACGCCGCGCTTGCGCGGCATCACGCGCCGGCGGAAACTGCGCCGGTTGGAGGCCGGCTTGCAGCCGGCGGGATACAGGGGTGCGTTGTGGAGGCTCGCGGTCTGCTCGCGGAATTGCGCCGCCGCAACGTGCTGCGCGCGGGCGTGTTGTATGCGGGCGCGGTGTGGGCTCTGGCGCAAGGCATCGCGCAACTCGGGCCGTCCTTCGACGCGCCCGACTGGACCGTGCGCTGGTTCGTGATCGCCGCGATCATCGGATTCCCGTTCTGGATCGCGTTCGCGTGGTTCTACGAATTCACGCCCCAGGGACTG
>DASSFA010000282.1:0-3434 GCA_035694895.1 Rhodanobacteraceae bacterium
CGGTGGAACCACATGGCGTGATCCAGGCTCGCCATCTGCAGGTTCGGCGTCAGATACGACACGCCGTGCGGCAGCAGCGCGGTGCCGATGAAATGAAAATCGGACGCATAGGCCAGCAGGGCGCGCTGCAGCGTCGCGCCATCCTCCACGCGATCGGTCAGCCTGAACCAGATGTGCTGGAATGCCGGGCGCTTGGCCGGATGCAGTTCGTCGCGCGGCCACACGTAGCGGAATTCGAAAGGACCATCCAGGCCCAGCCAGCGTTGCAGTTTCTCCGGCAATTGCGCCAGTTCACCGGCAGGCAGCGGTTGCGGCGGCGCGAGGTCTTCCGGCTTGGGCACTTCCGGCATGGTGGTCTGGTGCTCCATGCCGGTCTCCTCGATCTGGAACGACACCGCGCAATTGAGGATCGGCTGGCCGTGCTGGATCGCGACCACGCGCCGCGCGGAGAAGCTGGAACCGTCGCGCGCACGCTCCACCGAATACACGATCGGCGCATCGATGTTGCCCGCGCGCAGGAAGTAGCCGTGCAGCGAATGCGCCGAGCGCTTCGGATCCACGGTCTGCTGTGCGGCGGAAAGCGCCTGGCCCAGCACCTGTCCGCCGAACACGTATTTGGTGCCGATGTCGCGACTGGCGCCGCGGAAGAGGTTGTCTTCCAGCCGCTCGAGGCGCAGCAGATCCACCAGTTCGGCAACGCGGGGATTGGTCATCGGGTTCGTTCCGGAGTGAAGCGGCGGCGCATTATAACGACGCATGCGGGGCCAGCTTTTGCAGTCCGCAGTCGCTCAGCACTTCCTTCCACGGGAACATCGGTCCGGGATCGCGCTTGCGGAAGACTTGCACGGAAGGATCGTCGCTGGCCGGCACGGTGCCGGCATCGAGATCCTCGTGGCCGGCGATCCAGCGCAGGTTCGGGCATTCCGCGCGCAGCGCTCGCAACAGCGACAGCAGCGCGTCAATCTGCGCGGGCGGATACGGCTCGCTCATCATCTGATGATCCGCGGCGAACCAGTCCGGCCAGCGGCCGGTATTGACCAGCTCGATGCCGATGGAACGTTCGTTGTAGCCGCGCGTGTGATGCGCGATGCGCGTGCCTTCCACGAACCGATGCAGCGCTCCGTCGCGATCCACGTAGTAATGCCCGCTGTTGCCGCTCCCGTCCCGGTGGAGCACTCGCTCGCCGTATTCGCGCGCGGTGGCAAGGTCGGGCAGCTCGGTGCAATGGATCACCACCAGGTCGATGTCGGCGAGCGCCCGCTCGCGCAGCCTGGCGGCATAGGGCAGGGGCCAGTCGTGGATCGCGGGCGAGGGCATGCGCGAAGTGTCGCACGGGAGCCGGCGGCCGCGTTCCCGCTGATACGATAAGGGGCCAGATTTCAGGGAATCGCCATGCCCGGCACCGTCATCCTCTCCCACGGCTCCGACAGCGGGCCCGACGCGACCAAGGTGAGCGTTCTCGCGGCGGTCGCGGAGGAGATGGGCTGGCGTGCGCTGCGGCCGGATTACCGGGAGGAGGACAAATCCGGTCATGCCGGTTCCGTGCAGCCGCGTGTCGAGAAGCTGGTTGCCACCGCGCATACCACCCAGCCGCCGCTGATACTCGCCGGCTCCAGCATGGGCGCATTCGTGTCCGGGCTGGCCTCGTTGCGGGTCCCTTGCGCGGGCGTGTTCCTGATCGCACTGCCCACCATGATTCCGCGCTGGTCCGGGCATTTCGACGTGGCGAGCGTGCCCGCGATGCTGGTGCACGGGTTCAACGATGAACTGTGCCCGGCCTCCGCGGCCGCGGCATTCGCCGATGCGCGCCGGATCCCGACACTGCTGCTTCCCGACGATCACCGCCTTTCCAACCATGTCGCGCAGATCGCGCAGCAGTTCCGGTTGTTTCTCGAATGGCTGCCTCCGGCGTGACTTCGTTCTTTGCGTCGTGCCCGAAAGGGATGGAATACCTGCTGCGCGACGAGTTGGTCGCGCTCGGCGCGAATGCGCGCGAAGTTCTCGCGGGAGTGCAGTTCGAAGGCGAACTGAGGCATGGCTACCTCGCGTGCCTGCATTCGCGCATCGCCAGCCGCGTGCTGCTGCCGCTTGCCGAATTCGACGCAGCCGATGCGGACGCGCTGTATGCCGGCGCGAAGGCCGTGGACTGGTCGCGGCACTTCGCGCCGGACGTGACGCTCGCGATCGATGCTTCGGTTTCGCAGAGTGCGGTCACGCACAGCCGCTACGCGATGCTGCGGCTGAAGGACGCCATCGTCGACCAGTGCCGCGAACGTTCCGGCGCGCGTCCGGACATCTCGACCGAGCGCCCGGCTATCCGCGTCAACCTGCGGTTGCACAGGAATCGCGCCACGCTGTCGCTGGACTTCTCCGGCGAGCCGCTGCACCGGCGCGGCTGGCGGCGCGACCAGGGCGAAGCGCCGCTGAAGGAAAACCTGGCTGCGGCGATGCTGCTGCGCGCGCGCTGGCCGGAAACCTACGCGCAGGGCGGCGCGCTGCTGGATCCGATGTGCGGCTCCGGCACGCTGCTGATCGAAGGCGCGCTGATGGTCGCGGACGTAGCGGCCGGATTGCAGCGCGAGCATTTCGGCTTCCTCGCCTGGCACGGTCACGATGCGGCGCTGTGGCAGGAACTGCGCGACGAAGCACAGGCACGCGCGCAGGAGGGGCTGCGCAACCTGCGCGCCTGCTTCTTCGGCAGCGATGCCGCGCCGTTGATGATCGAGGTCGCCAAGAAGAATGCGCAGAGCGCGGGCGTGGCGGGCTTCGTGCAATTGCAGCGGCACGATGTTGCGCACGTGCAGCGACCGTCCGGACATGACACGGGGTTGCTGATCACCAATCCGCCGTACGGCGAGCGCATGGGCGAGCCCGACGAATTGCCCGGGCTGTACCGCACGCTCGGCGCGCGACTGCGCGAGGATTTCGCCGGCTGGCGCGCGGCGGTGCTGGTGGCGCAACCGGAAAATGGCGAATCCGATCCCGCCCATGCACTCGGCCTGCGTGCGGACAAGCGCTACGTCCTCTACAACGGCGCGATTCCCTGCGAACTGCTGATCGCCACTATCGTTTCCCGCGAAACCGTCGAAGCTGCGCGCAAGCCGCTGTGGGCCGGTGGCGAGATGGTGCGCAATCGCATCCTCAAGAATCTGCGCAACCTGAGGAAGTATCTTGCGCGCGAGGAGGTGGGCTGCTTCCGCGTGTACGACGCGGATCTTCCTGAATACGCCGCCGCGATCGACGTGTACCGCGGACGCGCGGCGAACGGTCGCGAAGAGCGGACGTATCTGCACGTCCAGGAATATGCCGCGCCCGCGACGGTGGACGCAAACGCCGCGCGCATGCGCCTGCGCGATCTCCTGCGCGCTGCATCCGAGGCGCTGGAAGTGCCGCGCGAACGCATCGCGTTGAAGGTGCGCAAGCGCGGCAAGGGC
>DASSFA010000283.1:0-11990 GCA_035694895.1 Rhodanobacteraceae bacterium
AGCGCGCCTCGCCATCACCATGGCGCAATCCGGCGGCATCGGTATCATCCACAAGAACATGCCGATCGAACGCCAGGCCGCGGAAGTGCGGCTGGTGAAGAAGTTCGAGGCCGGCGTGATCCGCGATCCGCTCACGGTCGGCCCGATGACTTCCATCGGTCAGGTCATGCAGATCACGCGCGCCAACAACATCTCCGGCGTGCCGGTGGTGGAGGACGGCAAGCTGGTCGGCATCGTCACTTCGCGCGACCTGCGCTTCGAGAAGAAGCCGGACGATCCGGTGAAGAACATCATGACCCGCAAGGACAAGCTGGTCACGGTGAAGGAGGGCGCGGGCGAGGACGAGGTGATCGCGCTGCTGCACAAGCACCGCATCGAGAAGGTGCTGGTCGTCAACGACGCGTTCGAATTGCGTGGGCTGATCACCGTCAAGGACATCCAGAAGGCGCGCGACAATCCGAATTCGGCCAAGGACGATCACGAGCGCCTGCGCGTCGGTGCGGCAGTCGGAGTGGGCGGCGATACCGAGGCGCGCGTGATCGCGCTGACCGAGGCCGGCGTGGACGTGATCGTGGTCGACACCGCGCACGGCCATTCGCAAGGCGTGCTCGAGCGCGTGCGGTGGGTCAAGAAGAATTTCCCGCACGTGCAGGTGATCGCCGGCAACATCGTCACCGGCGACGCCGCGCGCGCACTGCGCGACATGGGCGCCGATGCGGTGAAGGTCGGCGTGGGCCCGGGTTCCATCTGCACGACGCGCATCGTCGCCGGCGTGGGCGTGCCGCAGATCACCGCGATCGCGATGGTGGCCGACGCGCTGCAGAACGAGATCCCGCTGATCGCCGACGGCGGCATCCGTTATTCCGGCGACATCGCCAAGGCCATCGCCGCAGGCGCGTCCTCCGTCATGCTCGGCTCGATGTTCGCCGGCACGGAAGAGGCGCCGGGCGAAGTCGAGCTCTACCAGGGCCGCTCGTACAAGAGCTATCGAGGCATGGGCTCGCTGGGCGCGATGCAGAAGGGTTCGAGCGATCGCTACTTCCAGGACGAGGCCGATGCCGACAAGCTGGTGCCGGAAGGCATCGAGGGCCGCGTGCCTTATCGCGGTCCGCTGCGCAGCATCGTGCACCAATTGATCGGCGGCCTGCGTTCCTCGATGGGTTATTGCGGCTGCGCGAACATCGAGGAGATGCGCAGCAAGCCGCAGTTCGTGCGCGTCACCGGCGCGGGCATCCGCGAGGCGCACGTGCACGATGTGCAGATCACGAAAGAAGCGCCGAATTATCGTTTGGATTGAAGGAGCAGGAGCGAGTGGTGAGTGGTGAGGGCGCTCCGCTCGGTTTCTCGCGCCGGCTTGCAATCTCGGTACATGCGAGAGTTGGCAAGCGCGCCCTCGCCACTCGTCCTTCATCCCTCGCTTCTGATCCCATGCACGACCTACACAGCGACAAGATCCTCATCCTCGATTTCGGTTCGCAGTACACACAACTGATCGCGCGGCGGGTGCGCGAGATCGGCGTGTACTGCGAGATCTGGGCCTGGGACCATAAACCCGAGGAGATCGCGAAGTTCGCACCCAAGGGCGTGATCCTCTCCGGAAGTCCGGAATCGTCGATCGAAACGAATGCGCCGCGCATCGCCGACCCCGTGTTCGCGCTCGGCGTGCCGCTGCTCGGCATCTGCTACGGCCTGCAGGCAATGGCGTTGCAACTGGGCGGCAAGGTCGAGGGTGGCCACGCGCGCGAGTTCGGCCACGCGAAGATCAAGCCGACGCGTCCTTCGAAATTGCTGAGCGGCCTGGAGCCGGACGACGCGCCGCAGGACGTCTGGATGTCGCACGGCGACCGCGTCACCGCGCTGCCGCCGGGCTTCGAACTGATCGCCTCCACCGACTCCGTGCCGATCGCCGCCGCGGCGGATGAGAAAAACCGCCGCTACGGCCTGCAGTTCCATCCCGAAGTGACGCACACGAAGCACGGCGCGGAAATCCTGCGCCGGTTCGTGGTGGACATCTGCGACTGCGCCACGCTGTGGACGTCGGCCAACATCATCGAGGACGCGGTCGCGCGCGTGCGCTCGCAGGTCGGCAGCGACAAGGTGCTGCTCGGCCTGTCGGGCGGCGTGGATTCTTCCGTGGTCGCGGCGTTGCTCGAGAAGGCGATCGGCGACCAGCTCACCTGCGTGTTCGTGGACACAGGCCTCTTGCGCGCAGGCGAGGGCGACCAGGTGATGGACACGATGGCGCGCCACATGGGCGTGCGCGTGATCCGCGTGGATGCCGCCGAACGTTTCTATGCCGCGCTCGCGGGCGTGGCCGATCCGGAAGCCAAGCGCAAGGTCATCGGAAAACTCTTCGTCGAGGTGTTCGACGAGGAAGCGCACAAGCTGCAGGGCGTGAAGTGGCTGGCGCAGGGCACGATCTATCCGGACGTGATCGAATCGGCCGGCAGCGCCACCGGCAAGGCGCACGTGATCAAGTCGCACCACAACGTCGGCGGCTTGCCGGAAAAGATGAATTTGCGGCTGGTCGAACCGCTGCGTGAGCTGTTCAAGGACGAGGTGCGCCGCATCGGCGTGGAACTCGGCCTGCCGCGCGAGATGGTGTATCGCCATCCATTCCCCGGTCCGGGCTTGGGGGTGCGCATCCTCGGCGAAGTGAAAGCCGAATACGCGCAATTGCTCGCGCAGGCCGACCGCATCTTCATCGAGGAACTGCGCAGCGCAAACCTGTACGACGAGGTCAGCCAGGCATTCGCCGTGTTCCTGCCGGTGAAATCGGTGGGCGTGGTCGGCGACGGCCGTGCCTACGAATGGGTGATCGCGCTGCGCGCGGTGCAGACGATCGACTTCATGACCGCGCGCTGGGCGCACCTGCCGTACGAGTTCCTGGAACGCGTGTCGTTGCGCATCATCAACGAACTGCGCGGCATCTCGCGGGTGGTGTACGACATTTCGGGGAAGCCGCCGGCGACTATCGAATGGGAATAACCGCGCAGTGTGATCCGCCGGGTGGCTTCAGGCCGGATGCAGCGGGTGAGCGAAGCGCCAGGGGCGGTACGCTAACCGGCCGCGCGTGTGAGATATCGCGGCAGTTCCCGTTCGAACTCGGGGAAGTAGCGCTGGATCACGCCGATATCGAAGCGTCCGAGGATCGATTCCTTCGGCTCGCGGTCGAGCAGGAACCGGAAGGCGGCCTCGATGCAGCGCTCGGGTGCATGCCCGCCCGCCGCCATTCTTTCGAACATCGCCCGGCTCATGGTTACGCGATGCCGGCTCTCGCCATTTGTTTCGCGAATTCCCACTTCGAATTCGAGAGGATTTCCATCGGCGATCCGCGTGACTTCGATCATGCCCGGCTCAGCCTTGTGGCACTTCGTCCATACATTGTACGCGCGGTACTCCGATTGCCCGTTCTCGGCGGCTTCGCAGCCGTTCTGAATTCCGCGTTCCGCTGAGCTCAATGGAGGCGCGCGCCGCCTGCGTACTGGTCCACCGCGCCGGCCATTTCCCTGAGCGTCTGCTCCATCGATTTCACGCCGTAGGGATAGAACGACGATTTGTCGCCCATGTCCCACTTGCGCCTCAGTTCCCGATCGGACAAATCCCAGTCGGCGCGGATCTCGCGGGTGAGCTCGCGCAATTCCTGGTGCAGTTCATAAACCGACGGCCGCCCCCAGTAGTAGTAGCCGTTCCAGATCTTGCGGATCTTCAAATCCGGGCCGAGCAGGAACGTGTGCGGGATCATCGGCTCGTGCTCGGTGTCCGTGTATTCGAGAATGTCCAGCTCGTCGCGCACCTGCTTCTTCTCGTCGTACAAGAATGGATAGCTCGCGCCCAATTGCTGGCGCAGGTTGTTGGTGATGTGCCAGTCGTCGGTGGTGATCACGACGAGGTGACAACTGCCGACCACCAGTTGCGGATGGAAGCGCGTCAACGCTTTCAGCTGCTCGCGGTCCTTGGGGCAGAAGAAGCCGCGGATCAGGACCAGCAGCATCGGATCTTCCTTGCCCTGCAGCGCCGACAGCCGGCGCAGGGTATTGGTATGGTCGGGCAACTCGAAATCGGGAAAGATCTGTCCGACAGCGATCCTGGGGTTCATGCGCACCTCCGTTGTGCCTTCCGCAGGTCGCAGCAATTACCGTGCCTCGCTCCGCCGCACACCGATACAATTCCGCGCCCTCGTTTCCGAAAACAGCCGACGAATGCAGCCAGAGACGTTCACGTCCGAAGACGCCATTTACATGCGCCGCGCGCTGGAACTCGCGGCCCACGCGCGCGATGCCGACGGCGAGGTGCCGGTCGGTGCAGTGCTGGTGCGCGATGGGGGAATCGTGGGCGAGGGCTGGAACCGCAACATCACCCTTGCCGATCCGAGCGCGCACGCCGAGATCGGCGCGTTGCGCGATGCCGGGCAACGACTGCGCAACCATCGCATTCCGGATTCGACCTTGTACGTGACGCTGGAGCCCTGCGCGATGTGCGCGATGGCGCTGGTGCACGCGCGAGTGGCGCGCGTGGTGTATGCGGCGGCCGATCCGAAGACCGGCGCGGCCGGCAGCGTGTTCGACACGCTGGTTTCGGAGCGCCACAACCATCGCGTCGAAGTGCAGGGCGGCTTGCTGGCCGATGAATCCGCCGCACTCCTGAGGGAATTTTTTCGCGCGCGGCGTTAGGCCGCGCATCTCATTCGAGCGACGAATAGGCCGCCTTCACCCGCTTGATGAACACATGGAATTCGTTCATATAGTTGCGCAGGAACTCGGCAACCGAGTCATTGCTGACCTGACCGTCGTCGGCAACCAGTCCCGGGGTGAACTGGATGTAAGCCTCCACCGTGTTCATCAGCGGTGAGTTGCAGAAGCAGAGCACGCTGCGCAGGCTCTGCTGCGCGACGGCCGTTCCGATCGAGCCGGGCGAGGTGCCGATGATCGCCGAGGGCTTGCGCGTGAACGAATTCTTGCCCCACGGCCGGCTGGCCCAGTCAATCGCGTTCTTCAGCGCGCCGGGAATCGAGCGGTTGTATTCGGGCGTGACGAACAGCACCGCATCCACGCCTGCGATCGCCTGTTTGAAGGCGCGCGCCACGGGCGGGTAATCGGCGTCGTAATCGTAGCTGTACAACGGCAGATTCCCGATCGGGATCTCGGTCATGTCCAGCTCCGGCGGCGCCAGATTGACGAGTGCCTCCGACAGCTTGCGGTTGATCGAAGCCTTGGCGAGGCTGCCGATGAAATAGCCCACCTTGTACGTAGTCATCTGGATCCTCCTTGATGGATGCTGCTCCGGTTTGCAGCCGGAGCATGTTGCGCCACTTCCTGGCCTCTCCGGCTTCTCCAGCCGATCAGGCGCCCCGGTCGCGCCGGCTGCCCGGATCTCCGATTCGTCGGCTTGTTTCCGCGGCGTCGGGCGGTGGGCAGGTACCAGCGTAACGGATCGCCATGAAGCAAAGCGCGAAGCGCGGGACGCGCCGATCTTGTTCTTGCTCGCGACAGCCGCGGAACGCGAAGGACGCCGCGCATCGCGAGCCTTGCATTGATGGTCCGGCCTTGTTCACGCAGGAATCGTCGGGGTGCGCGCAAGACGCCGGGAAAGAATTTCGCCGGAAACGCCTTTTTTGGCCGCGATCTTTGTAGGCACGGGCCCTGCCAAAGCCAGGCTCGTGATCCACGCGTGCCTGCATCGAGCGTCGCACGGATGCCTTTGCGATGCGCACCGCCGCGACTCATCCGGAACCGGCTGCGGCACGCCACGCTGTGCATCCGCGCGGCGCCTTGGCACGCGACTTGCGACCTGCGCGACAAGGGAATCGAGGACTTCGCGCATGAACTACGGATTGCACGCGAGCGAGTTGCTCAGGCAGGAACATCGCCAGGTCGAAGCGTTGTTTTCCCGTTACGAGAGCACCGCCGAGGATGCGCCGGAGCGTCCGCGCCTGCTCAGCCAGATCGCGATGGCGCTCTCGGTGCACATGCGCGTGCAGGAGGAGGTGTTCCATCCTGCCGCGCGTGCGGCACTGGATGCGGATGGGCGGGAACTGCTCGACGAGGCCGCGGTCGAGAACGTATCGCAGAAATATTTCCTGATCGAACTGATCACTTCGCACAAATCCGACCGGTTGTTCAAGGCGCGCGTCAAGGTGATCCGCAAGCACTTCCGCCACCACGTGCGCGAGGAGGAGCAACGCATCCTGCCGTTGCTGGATTCCAGCCGGCTCGACCAGGCCGCATTGGGTTTGCAGATCGTGGCCTGCCGCGAGGCGATGCTGGCGGCCGCCGCAGGCGTGGTGGAGGAACAGGTCGACGATTGAAGAGGTGTTGCAGGAGAGAGCTCTTGTTGAAAGTGCAGCCATGGATGGCTGCATTTTGATCCTCGCGTTCATGGATGAACGCACAAAGACGGGGCAGCCACGGAAGACTGCTCTTGATTTCGCGTGCAGGATGCACGCACTGTCAGTGCAATCCAATGGAGCAGTTATGGAACGACAGCATCATCAGCAGGGCAGCGGGCGCAACGAACGTTACGGCGGCCGCGAGCGCATGCGCGGCTTGGGCGGTGAATGGTATGGGCGCGATGCGCGCGGGCAATCGCGGCATCAACGTTGGGCCGGCGATCGGGATCGCGAGTATTCGGCGAGTGGAGATCTCTGGGACGAGGACCTCGGCGATTACGGCGGCTACGGCGAATACGGCGGCGGTCGCGATCAGTCGTGGGCCAGCCAGGGCTATCGACGCGGGCAGGGCAGCAATGAGGGCGAGTTTTCGCGCAGCCAGCGCTATCGCTCGGGTGGCGATCAATCCTCGTTCCGCGCCGGCAGCCGCTCCGGGGAGTACGGCGATTACGGCGACCTGGCCGGTGACACGCGTTCGGGCGCGTACCGCAACTACGGCAGCCTGCGCAATAGTGGACGCAGTACCAGCAGCTACGGTGATTACGGATACCGCACGGGCGAGACGGGTTGGGGCGGCGAGGGCGGGCTCGAGCGCGGCTATCGCGGCGACTACGAGAGCATGCAAGGCCGGCAGCCGCGCGGCGGCGGCCGCGAACACGAACAGATGCGCAGCTTCCGCGGCCGCGGCCCGAAGAACTACACGCGTTCGGACGACCGCATCCGCGAGGACATCAACGAGCAGCTGATGGAGGCCGACGACGTCGACGCGAGCGACGTTTCCGTCGACGTGAAGGATGGCGTGGTCACGCTCAGCGGCAGCGTCGAGCAGCGCTGGTTGAAACACCGCATCGAGGACATGGCCGACAACTGCAGCGGAGTCAAGGACGTGAGGAACGAAATTCGCGTGCAGTCGCGAAGCGACTGGCCCTACGACAAGCAGCAGGTGACCGGCGGTCTGGGTTCCAGCGCATCTTCGCAAGGCACATCCGCCACCTCCGGCGGTGTCTCGAGTTCCTCGCGCAGCCAGACCGGAACTTCGGCCCATTGACAGCCGGGATGGGAGGCGACGCCCTCTCCGCGGGAGGGGGCGCCGTCGTCAGTGCGGCGCGGGCTGAGGACGCACGGGCTGCGCCGGCCAGAGGAGGCGCGGGTTGCCGGCGGGCGGAGTCCTCGACCTGGCGCGAACGCCGAGCAGGCGCAACACGTCGATGGACTTGACCGGCCGCAGCAGGTGACCGATCCGGCGGAAGCCGCATTGCTCCAGCTGGAACCGTTCCCGATCGCAGGACAACAGCGCAGTGATTTCGATTGGCGGGGCATCCGGCGCATGCGCGTAGCGCAGCAGTTCCGACCCGCATTCGCGCAGCAGGGCGATGTCGATCAGGACGGCCGAGGGCCGTGGTGCCTTCGGAGTCGGTGCGGCAAGCCGCGCGATGAGCGCGGCGCTGCTGCGGAGATAGAAGATCGGGCAATCGAAGCCGGCGTTGCGGATGGCGAGCAGCGTTGCCTGGGCCTGGTCCAGGTCGCGGTCGGCGATGATCAGTGCATCGGGCATGGCGCATTCCTCCCTGAAGCGCATCAACTCCGTTATCGCAAGTAGCGTGCCACGGAATCGGAGCGCGCCAGCCCGCATCCTGCATGAACTCGCGTTGGCCGAACGCCGGCTCCGTCTTGCATTTTTTGCGCACGCGCGAATTTCTTTCAGCACTCCCCTGAGGTTTCATTGGCTGGTGAAACCCGCACGCCCAGCACTTCGCTCATGTGGTCCAGGGCGCGCTGCTTGCGGGCCTCGGTGATCGAGGCGACGGCATCGGCTGGAACCCATAGCGGGTAGTTGCGAATGTGCGCGTCCATGGCTGTCGTCAGGACGCATTGGTCACCGGTGATGCCGGCCAGCGCGAGATGCGAGATCTTGAGGTGGTCCAGCAGGGTCGCCAGCGCGGTTTGATAGAAACCCGACTGCGCCGGTTTCAGCACGAAGTAATCCGAGCCGCGCGGCCTCAGGCGCGCGGCGATCCCGGCGCCGGTCGCACCTGCGCGGCTGCACCAGGCGATCACTTCGTCGAAATCCGAACGCCAGCGCCCGAAGTTGTCGTTGACGTAGATCACCGGCCGCTGCGCGGCAGCGTAGCGGGCGCGCAGCGCTTCGATCGCATCCGCCACCGGACCCATTTGCCCGGCCAGCCGGTCGCCGCCGGGAAACGCGAAATCATTGATCACATCGATGATCAGCAGCGCGCTGCCGGGTGGGATCTGCGACGGCATCCGCAGATTCTGTGGCCCGGACCGTCCAGAAACGATCAAGGCTTGTGTTTTCCGTGCGTGGCTGGCGCATAATCGCCCGGTCGTCTGCAAGGAAGCTGCATGAATCCACCCGCCAGTCCCGCAGAGGAAAAGGCATCGCGCCCGGGAAGCGTCGCGGACGCCGGAGTGGCGCAGGTGATCGGCGATCTCGCGCACGAGCTGGTCAATCCGCTCAACGCCGCCGCGATGAGTACCGAGCTCGCCAAGCTGATGCTGTCGCGCGGCCAGTACGAAAAGGCGGCCGAAGCGCTGGATCGCATCGGCGGAGACTGCATGCGCTGCGCGCGCATCCTGCGCGACGCCCAGGATTACCTGACCGCCACCATCAACGAGCCCGAACACGGTGTGGATCCGGCCGTGCCCCTGGACGAAGCCTCGCGCATGCTCAGTGACCGTGGCGAGATCGCGAACCATGCGCTGATGGGCGCGTTCCGCATGGATGGCGATCCGGTCGCATTGCGCCGGATGTTCACCGAGGTGCTGCGCAACGCCTTCGACCACGGTGCGACCCGCGTGGAGATCCATGTCGAAGGCAGCAACGGTTCGCTGTGTATCCGCATCGGCGACAACGGACCCGGCATCCAGCCGGCCCATCTGCCGCGCGTGTTCGATCCGTTCTTTTCCACGAAGCGCGACCAGCACAGCGGCGTGGGGCTGGCGATCGCACGCCGGATCGCGCGTGCGCACGGCGGCGAGCTCAGCGCGGAGAGCGGCGGGGGCGGGGCGGTGTTTCGCGTGACCCTGCCTTTGTAGCCGTCCGCGCCGGCTCAGTGCCGTTGCCGCGCGAGCAGGCCGACGTTGGAGACGACGAAGGGCGTCAGGTAATCCAGCGCGATCTTCGCTGCGAGGCGGGCATCGAAACCGCCGCGCAGCAGCTCGTCGCCGTGGTTGAATGCGGTGAGCCAGGTGCCCACGACCAGGGCGACGAGCGCCGTGCGACGCAGGTGCACCGGCCGCAGGGCGATCGCAACGAGTTCGCGCACGCGTGGCCGTATCATCGCGCGGCAGCATACATGAGCGCTCAGCCGGAATCGCGCCGCCGCCCCTGAATTTCCGGCGGCCCGGGGCGTCGAAGTACCAGCCGCGCGTGATGAAGTTCCACTCCTGGCGCCCACGTGTGTATGATGATCTGCTCAGGGTTGCTGTTGACGTTTCTCGCCGGCACGGATGCCATGAGTCCGGAACATTCCTCGCCCAATCCAGAATCTCCCCCTCTCGATTTCCTCGTCGCGCGTGGCGAGCCCGTGCAATGGGGCCGGCGGATCGATATGCGCCGGAACGCCTCGGAAAACGCGCCGGCCTGTTTCCGTTTGCGCGTAGCATGCGACGGATCTCCGAAGGAACCGCCGCGCGAACCCGGATTCGGCCCGCGCGTGATCGGGCAAGGCAAGGTGCACGAGCCCGATGGCAGGGCGGAATTGAAGTTCGCGAGGGAAGGGCTGGAGTGCACCATCCGGGTTCCAGTGGGCGTAATCACGGGCGAACGATGATGACCTCTGTGGGAAGCGACCTGAAGGGCTGCCGCGTCCTCATTGTCGAAGACGACGTGCGCATCAGCATGCTGATGCAGGAATCCCTGGTGGAAATGGGCTGCGAAGTGGCCGGCACCGCAATGCTTTTCGACGATGCCTTCGACATGGCGGCATCCCAGCCCTTCGATGTCGCTCTGCTGGATATCAGCTTGAACGGCGAACTGAGTTATCCCGTGGCGGAAGCGATGCTCCATCGCAACCAGAAGTTCGTGTTCGTTACCGGCCACGTCATGGAAACCCTGCCGGCGCCGTTCCAGGGCACGCCCGTGCTGCACAAGCCGTTCGGACTGCGCGATCTGCAGAATGTGCTGCGCATGGCACTGTCCGGGCGCTGACGTTCAGCCACGTAAACTTTCTCAACAAGTGTGAAGAAGGGCTTCACGAAAGTGAAAGCCGCTGTATGCTTGGCGCGCACTCGCGGACAGCGAGTCGGCAGGGGAAAGCATGACAAAGTCCGATCTGCGCGGCCGCCGTGTGCTGGTCGTGGAGGGCGAGTCGCGCATCGCGATGCTGATCCGCGACACGCTGGAAGACCTTGGGTGCGAAGTAGTGGCGATTGCCTCGCGATTCCAGGATGCCCTCGAAAAGGCCACTGGACTTGTCTTCGACATCGCATTGCTGGACGTCAACCTGGGTGGCCAGCCCAGCTTCGTCATTGCCAGCGAGCTTGCTGCACGCGGCGTGCCCTTCGTGCTTGCCACCGGTTACAGCTCCCCGACGGTTCCCGCCGAACTCAAGCAAGCCCCGGTGCTGGAGAAGCCTTTCCTGCGTGCAGAACTGGAACGCGTCCTGCTGGCCGCCTTGGCCTCTTGAGGGTCGCTTGCTTGCGCCGAACCTGGCCTAGCGCGCGTTTCCTGCTTGGCGGCCCAAGGCTTGCGCCGGCCATGGCGCTGCTGGCCACGAGCGATCAAGTACAGCGGGCTGCCCAATGAGGCAGTTCAGGTGAATATTACTTGGCAACCCATTGAAAGTTCGGCGCTCTGCAGGCTCCGCTGGACCGAACGCGGCGGCCCGCGGATGGCGGCCACCATGGCATCGCGGCTTCGGCTCGCGCCGATCGAACAGGGCCTGGCACAGCGCATCCTGGCCGAGATCGAAGTGGACTTTGCACCCGCAGGCCGGCGTGGCTCGATCGAAGCGTCGCTTCACGAGATCGTTGGCTGGATGCAGGAAGCTGCCGAAGCGTTGAGCTGAGGGACGGCAGGGGACACCTTGCCTGGACAAATTCTGTTGTCTTTCCTGGGTCCGGATTTAATTTTACATAATAGACATTCTCGTAGATTCATCAGGGCTCAGGCCCAAGCCTGACGCGGTTTCCGTGCGTCCGGCCCGTCATCGTTTGCCCCGCCGTCGCCGGGTCTGGCACGTCAGCCCCGAGGGCTTCCGCGAGCTGCGCCTGTCGATACCGATGAGCCGATCCGCCTGTGCCGAGTTCCTCGGCTGCAGCGAGTCGGCCGTCCGGGCAAGGGATCGCGGCCGCAACTGGGTACCTGGCCCGGTCGTTCGGCTACTGCGGCTGGTTCGCCTGGGCGATCTGTCGGTCCTCGATCCCGCCTGGTCCGGCTGGCAGCTTGTCGGATGCCCTTGAAGCACACGCACGCTGCAAATTTTTCCAACTTACCCGGAACTATTACGGATGCGTTTGCATGAGTTGCGCCGCCACGCACCGCGCGCAAGAGCCGTGCGTGGCATAGCTCTTGCGACCCGTCGCGAGTCATCGCGTCGCAAGGCCCGGCCATGTTCTCCCACAACAAACGACTGCAATA
>DASSFA010000284.1:0-6324 GCA_035694895.1 Rhodanobacteraceae bacterium
TGCCGGGTACCGACGGCGACGCACGCAACCTGGCGTTGCGCATTGATGCCGCCGACAAGGTGCGGCCGCTGGTCGAGCAGGCTGCCGCGCTGATGCAGGCGGGCCACATGGAAGGGCCCGGCGATGACAACGCGCTGGCGATCTATCGCAAGGTGCTGGAGCTGGATCCGGAAAACGCGGTGGCGCGACAGGGCATGGAACAGGTGCAGCGCGCGGCGCTGGATCGCGCGCTTACCGCGGCGGCGCAGAACCAGGACGCAAAGGCCGATGCGGCGCTGGAGGATGCCGCGGCGATCCTGCCGTCCTCGGCGGCGCTGGCCGATACGCGGGCGCGCATCTACGCGATGCGGGGGCAGCGCTCGCTGAGCCTGCTGGCGCAGGCGCGTTCCGCGCTCGATGCGGGCAACCTGGCCCTGGCGCAATCGCTGGCCGGGCAGGCACGCAAGCTGGGCGACAGCGCCGACGTGGAAGCGCTTCTGCAGCGGATCAACGACGCGCGAACCTACGCGAGTTATCACCCGGGCCAGGTGGTTTCGGACCATTTTCTCGATCTGGTCGGCACAGCGCCGGCCATGGTGGTGGTGCCGCTGGGCAAGTTCGAAATGGGTTCGCCCCTGAGCGAGCGCGGACATGCGAGCGCCGAGCAGCCGCAGCACGAAGTGGACATCGCGCATGGCTTCGCGATCGGTCGCACCGAAGTCACCGTCGCGCAGTTCCGTGAATTCGTGCGTGCGTCCGGCTACGTGCCCGATTCCGACAAGCTGGGCGGCGCTTCGGTATACGACGAGAACAGCGGACGCATGCAGATGGTGTCCAATGCCGATTGGCAGGACGACTACGCCGGCAAGCGTGCGCACGACGACGATCCGGTGGTGAATGTTTCCTGGAACGACGCGCAGGCCTACGTGCAATGGCTGTCGCAACACACCGGCAAGCACTACCGCCTGCCGAGCGAGGCCGAGTTCGAATACGCCTTGCGCGGCGGCACCACCACGCCGTACTGGTGGGGTGACGGCACGCCGAGGACGCCGGTCGAGAACCTGACCGGCAGCGGTGATCGCTCGCCTTCGCACCGGAGCTGGTCGAATGCGTTCCGCGATTACGACGACGGCTACTGGGGTCCGGCGCCGGTGATGAGTTTCGCGGCAAACCCGTTCGGCCTGTACGACATGGACGGCAACGTATCCGAATGGGTTGCCGACTGCTGGCACGACAACTACACGCGTGCGCCGCGCGACGGCAGCGCCTGGGTCAACCCCGGTTGCGAGGAACGCGTGATCCGCGGCGGCTCCTGGGGCAGCGCGCCCGACCAGGATCGCTCCGCGTTCCGGCAGGCGGCACCGGCAGCGGCGCGCAGCGGCAGGGTGGGATTCCGCGTCGTTCGCGACCTGTGACGCGCTTGTGAATCGCTTCGCGCTCCAGGCACGAAGGTAATCGCTCGTCGTTGCATGAAATTTTTTCGCGTGCCTCGCGCACTGCGATGCGAAAGCCCTCTTCCCCCTGCGCCTGCGCTTGGCATGAAGCCTGCCATGCCAAGGCTGTCCACTAGACAAGGAGCACCCATGCGACACATCACGACGATTTTCTGTGGCATCGCCTTGGCAGTATTCGCCGCGTGCGCTCCTGCACAACAGGAGCAGAACTCACCGACTGGCAACCCGCAAACCAAGCCCGCCACGCAGTCCGCCAGCAAGCCGGGGAGCGGGATGGTGAACTCGGGCAATGGCTTGGCGTTCGGAATGAGCCCGGACGAAGCCAACCGGATGTTCGATCAACTCGACACCAACCATGATGGCTACATTGACCATGACGAGTTCACCCAGAACGGCGACAGCGGACAACGGTTTCCGGGTTGCGATACCAACCATGACGGCAAGTTGAGTCGTGCCGAATTCGTTCAGTGCGCGCAACAGCCATCGACCAACGGCGGGCAGTAATCGCAACGGAAGGACGTGTGCGCCGATTGGCATGCCACAAACGATTTCGCCCGGCGTGAGCCGGGCGAAAGAGCTGGTGCCGAAGGTGGGACTCGAACCCACACGCTTTTAAGGGCGGTGGATTTTGAGTCCACTGCGTCTACCAATTCCGCCACTTCGGCGACGGGCCGCAAAGTATAACCGGCGGCGATGTGCGTGTCCTCAGTGGGTATTGTCCTGAGGCAAGGTCCGCTCGCCGCGGGTGTACCACTCCTCGCCGGCCGGCTCGAATACCGAGCAGCAGGTCATGCGGTTCTGGTAGATGTGCAGGCTCACGGTGACTGATTCGTCGCTTGGATTGCGGATGGTGTGGTACTCGTGCGGCGGGATCAGGCTGCCGGCGGAACCGGGGCCTGCCTGGATCGCGCCGGCGGGGCGGAAGCGGTAGCGGCGCGCGTCGTGCTCCAGCAGCTCGTACTGGACCACTTCCAGTTCACCGTGCCACACGCCTTCCACGCACCACATGCCGGCGTGATCGTGGATCGGCGTGCCCTGGCCCGGGCTCCAGGTCATCGCCACCACGCAATAGCCGTGTTCGTCGCTGTGGTACAGCTCGCGACGGGCGTAATGATCCACGCACGGTTCGAATACGCAGGACGGCAGTGTGACATCCGGGCAGCGGATCATCCGGCACAGCGCGTCGCGCAATGCGCGCGTGACCTGTTCGGTATCGTGCTGCGTCACCGCCGCATCCAGCGATTCGATCAGTTTGCGGCGGCCGGGGAAATCGACTGCGAGCATGGGCATGTGCTGATGACGTTCGGGCGCGAAGGATTGTAGCAGCGCGCTCACGTCGAGGATGTGACATCCATGCGTCAGATCAGGCTTTGCATGAAACGCCCGATCGCAGCCCCGAATCGTTCCGTGTCCACCAGGAAAGCGTCGTGGCCCTGCGGCGAATCCAGCCCGACGAAATCCACTTCCGCCCCGCCGGCGCGCAGGCCGCCGGCGATTTCCTCCTGCTGCTGCAGCGGGAACAGGATGTCGGTCTCCACGCCGATCACCAGCGCGCGCTGCAGCTTGATCCGCGACAGCGCCTTGCGAACCGCCGCGCCCGGCTCGTCGCCAACGTCCGGGCCGGCATATTCGGCGATGTCGAACCAGTCGGAGGCGCGCGACAAGTACAGATAGCAGTTGGGATCGAATGCGTGCACGAACCTGCGCGCATGCGCATTCAGGTACGACTCGATCTGGAACTCCGCGCCGAAGGGTTCTTCCTCGCGCTTGTCCGGCTCCAGGCGGATGCGGCCGAAGCGGCCGGTCCATTCGATCGCGGAACGATAGGTGATCACGCCGAGCTTGCGCGCCAGGCTGATGCCCACTTCCGGGTAATGTTCGTCGTCGTAATTGCCTTCGTTCCAGTTGGGATCGAGGCGGATGGCCTCGCGCTGCAGCGAGCGGATGGCGATCGCGAACGGCCGCGCCTGCGGCGCGGTGGAGACGCTGACATGCGCGCGCGCCGCGCCGGGGTGGTGAATCAAGTATCCCAGGGCTGCCATGCCGCCCATCGAGCAACCGACCAGCGCAGCGAGACGTTCGATCCCGAGTCCACGCGCCAGCTCGAATGCCGCGTTGCCGACGTCTTCCAGCGTCAGTTCGGGAAAATCCAGCCGGTAAAGCTTGCCGGTCGCCGGATTGACGGAGGCCGGTCCGGTCGAGCCCTTGCAACTGCCCAGCGAATTCACGCAGATCACGAACCAGCGGTTCGTGTCCAGCGCCTTGCCGGGTCCGACGATGTCCTCCCACCAGCCCGGCGTGTCGTCAACGGCATTGCGCGCCGCGTGCGCGCTGGGCGAGAGGCCGGTAAGGATCAGCACGGCATTGTCGCGCGCCGGATTCAACGTGCCCCAGGTTTCGTAACTCAGGCGCGCGCCGGTGAGCGCGCCGCCGCGCTTCATGCGGAACGGCGAGGGCAGGTCGAAATACTGGCGGGCGTCGGCCATGGGATCGCTGCGCGGGGATCGGAAACGCGCAAGGGTAACGAAACACGTCTGCGGGAGCCAAGTGATGCATCGGCCCGCGAGCGTTCTTTTTCGATCGGCTTGCCGATGCGTCATCCCGGCCATGGTTGGCCGGGATCCAGAGCCATGGATGGAAATCAAAGACACTGGATTCCTGCTTTCGCCGGGATGACGAGCATGTAGGGCGGATCAAATCGCGCAGCGGATCCGCCCTGGAGCTGGCGATGAGCGCTGCGATCGGCGGCTCCGGCCTGCGGCCTTGAGCCGCCCTACGTTCTCACCACCGACAATCGCTTCAACGCACCCGATCAATCGTGAGCGCCACCGGCTGCTTCGCATCGCTTGCGACCTGCACCGGCTGCGCTTCCAGATCGCCGCTCTGCGGCATCGCATTGCCCGACTTGCTGATGCGCGCGGAAACCTGCACGCGCGGGAAGGACGACAGTTTCAATTGCGGCGTCATCGCCATCGCGTCGGTCAGCGTGACGCTTGCCGGCAGCGCGGAGGCTTTGAGGCGCGCCACCGCCAGCGGCATCGGCGGGCCGTTGACCGCGCGCGCGTAGACGAACAGCGTCTCGCCGGGCGAAACCTTGCCGGCCAGTTTTGGATCGAGCTTCACGTCAACCTTCAGCGCGACCGAAGTCGTTGCGTCCGCGTCGGTCTTCGCGCTGGTCGTGCGGGATTCCGTACCCACGCTGGTCGCGGCCGCAGGAGCAGCCTGCGCGGCCACCGCTTGCGCGATCACTTCGGCTTCCGCCTGCGTCTTGCCCTGCGCGCGCGCCTGCGCCATCGCGATCTGGCCGTCCACCGCGGTGGCGATGCTGGAGCCAGGTTGCAGCAGGGTCAGCAGGCGTTTCCAGTGCGCGAGCGCGTCGTCGAAATGGCCGAGCTGGTAATCGCTGATGCCGAGCAGCCACAAGCCGCGCTGGTGATCGGGCGCGAGCGCGATCGCGCGTTCCAGCAGCTTGCGCGAGTCGCCCTCGATGCGATGATCGGACCGCGCCTGCGCATCGGCTTCCGCGAATGCCACCATGATGTCCGGATCATCGGGTTTGAGCTTCAGCGCATAACCGAAGGCGTCGCGCGCGTCCGCCGGGCGGTTCATCGCCGTGTACGCCTGCCCGAGCAGCAGCCAGCCTTCCGGATGGCCGGGCGAGCGCTGCAGCTTGGCGCGCAGCTCCGCCGTGGCCTGTGCGAAGTCGAGCTTGCCGGTGTCCGCTGCCGGTGCATTCAAGGCACTGGGCGTGCCGATCCATGCGTACAGACCCAGCGCGACCGGCGGCAGTGCAAACGCGATCAGCAGCGACAGGATGAAGGGCATGCGCGTGCGGCCATTGCGGCGCCCGGCGCGCACCAGCGGCAGCAACACGCAGATCAGCGCCGCGGCCAGCATCAGCGCCGCGAGCACGAAGAACCAGATGTTCACCAGTCGTCCCCTGTCTCCGCGGTTGCCGCAATCTGCGCGGCCGGTTTCGCGCGCCTTCGCAGCAGCATCAGCACGACGATGCCGCCGGCCAGCACCAGCGCCGCCGGCCCGAACCACAGCAGTACGGTCGAGGCCTTCAATGGCGGGTCGTACAGCACGAAGTCCGAATAGCGTGCGACCAGGTACTGCTTGATCTGCGCGTCGGACTTGCCCTGCTGCATCATGTCGAAGATCTGGCGGCGGAGATCCTTGGCGAGATCCGCATTCGACGCATCCAGGCTTTCGTTCTGGCAGACCATGCAGCGCAGTTGCGAGGTGAGATGCTGGAAACGCTGGCGCTGCGCGGCATCCTTGAACGGCAGCGGGTCGATCGCGAGAGCTGGGAGCGCTACTGCGAACATCAGCAACGCGATAATCAGCAATCGGGCGAAATGGCCTGCGCTTTTTCCCTTCTCCCTTCGGGCAAGGCCGCCATCCATGGCCAAGGACTCCGTGGTGGCCCGGAGGGCCGGATGAGGGTTCGGCATCGCAGAAGCATCGCGCTCCTCCCGAACCCTCACCCCTGCCCCTCTCCCGAGGGGAGAGGGGTTCAAAAGCATTGTCGTCGGTGCTTTCATCGCGCCATACCCTGCGCGGCCTTGATCGCCGGATCGAGTTCCTGCGCGATCACCTCCGGCGTCAGCGGGCCGATGTGCTTGTAGCGGATGATGCCCTTGGCATCCACCAGAAAGGTTTCGGGCGCACCGTACACGCCGAAGTCGATCGCGGTCGCGCCGCTGATGTCGGCCAGCACTTCGTGATACGGATTGCCGTGCTCGTCCAGCCAGGCTTTCGCGTCCGCGGCCTGGTCCTTGTAGTCGTAGCCGATCAGCGGCACCCCGAATTTCTTCGAATATTCCATCAGCACCGGGTGCTCCTCGCCGCAGGCGAAGCACCAGCTCGCGAACACGTTGATCAGGTA
>DASSFA010000285.1:0-2766 GCA_035694895.1 Rhodanobacteraceae bacterium
GCATCTGCCAGGCGGTCAGTTGCAGCGGGCCGACCCGGGTGCGCTGGAACACGCGCTTGGACAGCACCGTGCCGATGGCCCAGCTCAAGCCGCCCAGCAATGCAAACACCACGCTGCGCACGCTGCCCAGCGTGTGCCAGGGCTCGATCACGAATACCAGGCCGACCGCGGCCAGCGCGATGGATGTCCACTGCGCTGCGCGCGGTTTCTCGTGCAACAGCAGCCAGGCCAGCGGCACCATCCAGAACGGCATCGTGTAGGCGAGCAACGCGGTCTTGCCGGCACCGCCGCCGACCAGTGCCCATTGCGCAAAGGCCTGGAAACCGGTGGTCTGGGTCGCGCCGATCAATATCGTCGGCACAAGCGGCGGCATGGCGAACGAGTCCCGACGCAATCCCATCAGCACGAACAGCACCACGGTCGCCGCCACATAGCGCAGCGCCGAGAAGGTGAACGGGCCGCTGAAATCCAGCGCCCACTTCATCACGGTCCAGTTCAGGGACCATATGACCGTGAGCACCGGCAAGGCGATCCAGGCGGCGCGTTCGGGTGCGCGGGATTCGGTCATCGGGTAAGCGGGCGCGAAGGAAGGCGTAGGATAGTGCGGAGCGCTGCTGCTTCCATCATCCATACAAGGAGTGCGTGATGAAACGGTATTTCGCGGCTTGCGTGTTGGGCGCGTTGGCTTTCGGCGCGATCGCCGCGCCGGCGCCGAAGCCGAAGAATGACTGGCACTTGCTGCAGCGCTGGCAGATCGGCGGCGAGGGCGGCTGGGATTACCTTGTTCTCGATCCGGCGTCGAAGCATCTCTACGTCAGCCGTTCCGATCGCGTGGTCGTACTGGATGTCGGCACCGGCAAGCAGATCGGCGAAATTGACGGACTCTCGGGCGTGCACGGCATCGCACTCGCCGATGGCCTGCGTCGCGGCTTCATCAGCAACGGTCGCGCCAACACGGTGACGGTGTTCGATCCGGCGAACCTGAAAACGGAACAGACGATCGCAGTGAACGGCGAGAACCCGGACGCGATCCTGTATGACCCGTATTCGAAGCGCGTCTTCACTTTCAACGGTCACAGCCACGATGCCAGCGTGATCGATGCGGCCAGCGGCAAGCTGCTCGGCACCATCGCATTGCCCGGCAAGCCGGAATTCGCGGTCAGCGACGGCAAGGGCCATGTCTACGACAACATCGAGGACAAGGGCGAGCTGGTCGAGATCGATCCCGAGGCGATGAAAGTGACGCACACCTGGCCGCTGAAGGATTGCGAAGATCCGACCGGACTCGCGATGGATGTCGCGCATCGGCGTTTGTTCTCGGTGTGCCAGAACAACAACATGGCCGTGACCGATGCCGATTCCGGCAAGCCGATCGCGAACGTGCCGATCGGCGACGGGCCCGATGGCGCGGCATTCGATCCGCAACGGCAACTGGTGTTCAGCTCCAACGGCGGCAGCGGCACGTTGACGGTGGTGCACGAAGACAGCGCAGATCACTACAGCGTGCTGGCGAACGTTCCGACGCAGAAGAGCGCGCGCACGCTGGCGCTGGCTCCGGGCGGCGACATCTATCTGTCCGCCGCGCAATTCGGGCCGCGTCCGAAACCGGGCGCCGATAATCCGCGCGGGCGTCCGCCGCTGGTATCGGGGAGCTTCACGATCCTCGTGGTGGGCGAATGATGCACTGGTGCGCAGTGCCGATGTGACGCACTGCACGTCTTCGCATTCAGGAAGCAACACACGCTGAATGCAGCAGCAACTCTGCTTGCGCGCGCGGCGAGCGCGGCGACAAGATCGCGTCATCCGCACAAATGCCGTTCGACTTCGTGCGGTCGCGGCGCCGCGCGATCGCGGCGTTCCCCTGAACCACCGCGAGACAAACCATGAAAACGCAACGTCCCGTGCTCACCTTGCTGTGCGCCAGTTTGCTGACCGCGTTTGCCGCGCAAGCCTTCGCGCAGACTTCCACCACGACAACCACCACAACCTCCACCAGCACCGTAGTCACGCGGCTGGCCAATCGCTACGCGACCTTCGCCGGGTCCGAATCCAATGCCGAGGCGCTGGTCAACGCGCTGCGCAACGGCACCTCGGCCACGCTCGACACCACGACCACCACGACCGTCACCAATCCGGACGGCACCACCAGCACGAGTACCAGCACCACGCCGACGACCATCCAGCCTGCGACCGGGAAGATGGGTTGGGGCAACGTCAACATCGCGCTGGCGCTGGCGCAGGACGAGTTGAAGCAGATGGGCATCACCCAGCCCACCGCCGACCAGATCAACGCGGTGCTCAACGGCGGAACCATCACTTCGAGCGATGGCAGCAGCCAATCGCTGCAAGGCGTGCTGGCGCTGCGTGCGCAGGGCGAGGGCTGGGGCCAGATCTCGCACACGCTCGGCTTCAAACTGGGCGATGTCGTCAGCGCTTCGAACAATGGCCATTCGCAAGCCGGAGCCACGCACGGCAGCAAGCCCGAGCTCGCGAGCAGCCACCCGACCGGGGCGGATCGCCCGGCGCATCCTGACCATCCGCAGCGGCCCGATCGCCCTGATCGCCCGCAGCGTCCCGACCGTCCCGACCACGTCGGCCGTCCAGGCGGCTGATCGCGCGTTTTGAAAATCCCCGCGGGCGCCGCAAGGCGCCCGCTTTCCATCGCTCAAGGAAATCTCGATCAATGAACTGCAAGAAGCCGCTCGCGACCTTCATTCCCCTGTTGCTGCTTGCGCTCTCCGCGACCGCGGCACACGCCGACGACAG
>DASSFA010000286.1:0-18121 GCA_035694895.1 Rhodanobacteraceae bacterium
CAATCCATACACGCGCGTGCAATCCGCGAGCGCTTCCGGCACATCGCCGCGCACGACCAGTTGCGAAAGGACATCGTCCGCACCGGCGGCCATCGCCTGCACCTTCGGGTCGGGGTAACGATGCGGCGCGACCAGCACCAGGCGGTCGAATCCCATGGTGCGGATCGCGCGCGCCGCCGAGCCGATGTTGCCCGGATGCGAGGTGCGCGCGAGGACGAAGCGGAGGTTTTGCACGGGAGACGGGAAGAGGGAGAGGAGAGGCGAAAGCCTAACCCGTCTCCCGTCTCCCGTCTCCCGCTATAATTGCCGCTCGCCGCCCAGAGCGGCGCGTTCTTTTCACCTCGGAAATCCAGTCATGGCCCGACCCGCCGTCACCGTCGCGGTGCGCGCTGCGCGCGCCGCAGGCAATGTCATCCTGCGCTACATGAATCGGGTCGGCAGCCTGGTCGTCACCGAAAAGCAGCACCTGGATTTCGCCTCCGAAGTCGATCGCCTCGCCGAGGCCGAGATCGTGCGCGAGCTGAAGCGCGCCTATCCCGACAATGCGATCCTCGGCGAGGAGTCGGGTGCCTCCGGCAAGAGCAATGCGCGCTTCACCTGGGTGATCGACCCGCTGGACGGCACCCACAATTACCTGCGCGGCATCCCGCAGTTCGCCGTCTCGATCGCGCAACTGGATCGGGGCGAACCGGTGCATGCAGTCATCTTCGACCCGCTGCGCGACGAGATCTTCACGGCCAGCAAGGGCGACGGTGCATTCCTCAACGACCGTCGCATCCGCGTCGGCAAGCGCGAGAGCCTGGACGGATCCCTGATCGCCACCGGCTTTCCGTATCGCCAGCGCGCGCACCTGGATGCGCAACTGGACATGACGCGCGTATTGCTCGGCCGCGCCGAGGACCTGCGCCGCGCCGGTTCCGCGGCGCTGGACCTGGCCTGGACTGCCAACGGACGCCTGGACGGTTATTTCGAGATCGGACTGAAGCCCTGGGACATGGCCGCCGGCGTGTTGCTGGTGCGCGAGGCCGGCGGACGCTATTGCGATTTCGCCGGGCGCGACGGCATGCCGGCTTCCGGCAACATCGTCGCGGGGAACCACCACATCGTTGCGCAGATGGTGGAAGCGATCGAGCCGGTGTTGCCGCCGGCGCTGTTGAAAGCCTGATTCGTGTAGCCCGGATGGAGCGAAGCGGAATCCGGGATTGCTTTGCCCCTCCCGGACTCCAGCGCTGCGCGCCTTCATCCGGGCTACATCAGCGGAACAGGATCCGCCGGGGTTTGACCGGAAACTTGCCGCGCCAGTACTGAAGCAGCACGTAACCGCCCAGCGCGCCGCCCAGGTGCGCGAAATGCGCCACGCCCGCCTGCGTGCCGGTGACGCCGAGGAACAGCTCCAGCAGCATGTAGCCGATCACTGCCAACCACGCCGGCAGCGGGATCGGCAGGATCAGCGCGATGATCTTCGCGTGCGGATACAGCACGCCGAACGCCAGCAGCAGGCCGAAGATCGCGCCGGAGGCGCCCAGCGTCGGATAGAAACCGCCGGTGAAGAAATGCACCACGGCCAGATGCGCCAGGGCCGCGACCACGGCGCAGAACAGGTAGTAAAAAATGAAGTGCCGCGCGCCGAACAGGCTCTCGATCGGCGCGCCGAACATGTCCAGCGCCAGCATGTTGAATCCGATGTGCGCCCAGCCGCCGTGCAGGAAGGCGTAGGTGATCAACTGCCATGCCTCGAACCCGACCGTCACCGGTGTTCCGTCCGAATAGAAGGTCTGCTGCGCGGGGCCGAGCGGCCAGAGCGCGGCATGGGCGACCAGCCACTCCTGCCCGCCCGCGAGCATGACCAGGAAGATCGCGATGTTGGCGATCAGCAGCGACAGCGTGACGGGCGGCAGGTTGAAGCGCATGAGGATGGGAGACGGGAGACGGGAGACGGGAGACGGGAGGGTAACAAACCCTGTCGTCATTCCGGGGCCGCCGCGACTTTATCGCGGCGGAACCCGGAATCCATCTTGCTCTCCCCATGGATAAGCAAAATGGATTCCGGCTTGCGCCGGAACGAGGTCCCGCTTTGCTCTTCCCGCCCGCCGCTCATCGTCCACCGCTCACCAGCTCCTTGAAGAACACGACCTGCCGCTTGGCCTCGGCATAACCTTCGCGCAGGTAGAAGCGGTGGGCGCGTTCGCGGATCACGTTCGAATTCACGCGCATCCTCGACAAGCCTCGTTCGCGCGCCCACGCTTCGCACGCACGCAGCAGCGCAACACCCACGCCCCTCCTGCGCGAGGCCTCATCCACGACCAGATCAGCGAGATGGGCCTTCGGTTCGTCCACCATGCTGTATTCGGCATGCACGTGGGCGGTGCCCGCGATCTTTCCGCCGGCCTCTTCCGCAACGAGCACCAGCCCCGCGCCGTGCGTCTCGATTTCACCAGGCGGCGGGCGATCGCTTCCGCATCCGCCGGATAGCCGAGCTGCGCCGACAGGCGCGCCAGCGCTTCGGCATCGGCCAAGGCCACCTCGCGGATGCGGATGGGAGCGCTCACGTCAGCGATTTCGCGCTCGCCTTGCAGTGTTCGGCCACGACCTTCGCCACCACCATCGAGACGCGCTTGCCGGTGGGGATGTGCAGGAATTCATTCGGCCCGTGCGCATTGGAGTGCGGTCCCAGCACGCCGGTGATCAGGAACTGCGCCTTCGGGAATTTCTCGCCGAGCATGCCCATGAACGGAATGCTGCCACCCTCGCCCATGTACACCGGCGGTGCGCCGAAGGCATCCTGCGAAGCCTGCGCCACGGCCTTCTCCAGCCAGGGCGACAAGGCCGGTGCATTCCAGCCGCTGGAAGCCTTCTCCAGTTTCAGCTCGACCTTGCAGCCATAGGGCGGATCGCGCTCCAGCAGGTTCTTGACGAATTCGCCGGCGCGCACGCCGTCGAGTGTCGGGGGCAAGCGCAGCGACAGCTTCACCGCGGTGGACGGGCGCAGCACGTTGCCCGCGTTCTGCAGGGGCGGCAGGCCATCCACGCCGGTAATGGCGAGCTGCGGGCGCCAGGTGCGATTCAGGACCAGCTCGGCGAGATCGTCCGCGACCGGCTTCATGCCGGGCAGGAACGGAAACTTGTCGTAGATCGCGGTGTCCAGCACGCCGGCGCACAACCTGGCCTGCTCGGCGCGCTGCGCCGGAATTTCCACGTACAGTTCGCTCGGCTTGATCGCGCCGGTGCCCGAATCTTCCAGCCGCGACAGCAGATCGCGCAGGATGCGGAAGCTGTCAGGCACCACGCCCGAGGCATCTCCCGAATGCACGCCCTCGCTCAGCACGCTGACGGTGAGGTTGCCGCCGGTCAGGCCGCGCAGCGAAGTGGTCAGCCACAACTGTTCGTAGTTGCCGCAACCGGAATCCAGGCATACGACCAGCGAAGGCTGGCCGATCCTCCCGGCGAGGTGATCCACGTAATGCGGCAGGTCGTAGCTGCCGGATTCCTCGCAGGCCTCGATCATGATCACGCAGCGCGCGTGCGGGACCTTCTGTTCACGCAGCGCCAACAATGCGGAAAGGGAACCGAAGATCGCATAGCCGTCGTCGGCGCCACCGCGCCCGAACAGCTTGTCGCCTCGTCGCACCGGCGTCCAGGGGCCAAGGCCTTCGTTCCAGCCGGTCATTTCGGGCTGCTTGTCGAGATGCCCGTAGAGCAGCACGCAATCGTCGGCGCGCGCCTCGCTGCCGAACGCCGGCACGTCGATGAAGATCAGCGGCGTGCGGCCTTGCAGGCGCACCACCTCCAGCGTGGATCCAGGCAAACCCGCGAGCTTGGCGCGTGCCCAGGTCTCCATCAGCCTGACCGCATCGTCCATGTAGCCATGCTCGATCCACTGCGGATCGAACAGCGGCGACTTGTTGGGGATGCGGATGTACTCGGTGATCTGCGGCACGACCTCCTCGTCCCAGATGCCGCCGACGAAGGATGCGAGCTTGCTGGCGTCCATGAGCTTCTCCGCTGACACAAGACCGCTCAGTGTAGCAGCGCGGCCGTTTCGAGCCGTTCTTGTCGGAAATCCCCGACAGCGCCGTGCTGCCGGCGCGCACGGCAGGTGCGGCTTCGCCCGGCATACCCGCGCCGCCGCGCGCCTCATTCTTGCCGCCACGCGATGCCGCCGGGGCGGCACGTGCCTTCACTACCCAAAGGAGACCGTCATGATCCGCAACATCCTTGCCGCACTCGTGCTTGCGCTGGCCTGCGCCCTGCCCGCCTTCGCCGCCACGCCGGTGGACATCAACCATGCTGACGCAGCCACGATCGCCAATTCGCTGGACGGCATCGGCCTGAGCAAGGCCAACGCCATCGTCGCCTGGCGCAATGCCCACGGCGCGTTCAAGTCGGTGGATGACCTGCGCCAGGTCAAGGGCATCGGCGACAAGACGCTGGCACGCAATCGCGATGCGATCCGCCTCTCAGGCGGCAGCGCGGTGTCGGCGAATGCCAAACCCGCGAAGCCGGCGAAAGCCGCACATCCGCACAAGCGATAAACAATGTTCCGGGATGGCGGCGCGCGCTACACTCGCGCGCCGTCTTCCGGAGTATCGCTCGTGATCCTGCCGCGTTATCGCATCGGCGCATCCACCATTCCAGGCGCGGGGCTCGGATTGTTCGTGGAGGAACCGGTGCCGCGCGGGCGCGTGGTGATCGCGCCGGACGGCATCGGCGGCACTTACAACTTTGAAGACCTGCAGGCCGACCCCGAGCTTGCGGCGCAACTGCACACCTCCGTGCGCTGGTTCGAGGACCGCTACACGCTTTCGCCGGAATGGCCGGACGAGTGCTACGTCAACCACGATTTCGAGCCCAATGGCCTGTGGCATCTCGGCTTCATATTCGCCGCGCGCAACCTTGCCGCGGGCGAGGAGCTGACGATCGACTACCGCCACCTGCTCGCACCGGGCCAGGAAGAAATCTTTCGCGATGCGCGCACCGGCCAACCCATCATCGGAATGAGTTGGCGCGAGAGCCTGCTGGCGACCAGCCGCGCATTGGCCAGGCTGCTGGCTTAGAAATTGCCTGCAAGCTGCTGCACGTCGGCATGCCGCGCGCCGGGCGCCCTCATGTACTGACGTGTACACTCGGACGCCTGTGCTCCCGCGCGCGGCCCGCCTTCGCCCGCAACCCGATTCGCCAATGGCACAGTTCTTCCTCAAGACCCTGATCTCCGCGCTGCTGATCGCGGGCGCGTCCGAACTCGGCAAACGCTCCAGCGTGGCCGGCGCGGTGCTGGTGTCGCTGCCTTTGACTTCGCTGTTGGCAATGGTGTGGCTCTGGCACGACACCCGCGATCCGGTGCGACTGGCAAGCTTCTCGATGGACATCCTCTGGCTGGTGATTCCATCGCTGGCCCTGTTCGTGGTCCTGGCCTGGCTGCTGCGCGCAGGCTGGAATTTCTGGCTCAGCCTCACCATTGCGGTCGCCGCCACGCTGATCGCCTACGCAGCCAGCCTGCTGGTTCTCGGATGGCTGAAATGAGCGACACGCAAACCCTGCTGCCTCTGCCTGCCGGGTCACGTCAGGCCGAACCTTGGGCCAATGGCCTGGGGCAAACCGCGGTGATCCTGCGCGAACCGGATGGCAGCGACTGGCGGATACGGATCAGCATCGCGCAGGTCGAGCACGACGGGCCGTTTTCGGAACTGCCGGATACGCAACGCATGCTGGTGCCGCTGGACGCGGCCATGGAACTGCGTTTCCCGGATGGCCGTGCGCAACGGGCCAACCGCTTCGGCGTGCTGCGCTTTGCCGGCGCTCCGGCCGCGTTGGGCATCCTGCCGGAAGGCCCGACCCGCGACTTCAACCTGATGCTGCGCGACGGCGCGCGCGGCGAGTTGTTCGCGCGCACGCTGGTGGACTCGATGGTGCTGCCGGCCGATCCCGGGACGCGCTGGCTGGTGTACCTGCACCGCGGCAGCGCGTCCGTGTCCGTGGGCGAAGCTGCTCTGCAGCTTGCCCCCGAAGATGCCGCGCTGCTGAGCTTCCAGGCCGGATCGCGCGAACGCGCGGTGATCGAGGGCGCCGGCGAACTGGTGCTCGCAAAGCTGCAAGCCGCCGGCAGCATGTAGCCCGGGGCTGGCGGCCCGCGACCCGTAGAATCGGCACCCGGCGGCGGCGAGGTAGTAGGCTCTTCCTGTTTTCCCCTTTCCCGATTCCGATGCCATGCGTGTCCTTGTAGTGGAAGACGATGCGGCGATTGCCGACGCGGTATGCGACGCGCTGAGGCGTGCCGGTCACACCGTGGACCATCTCGCCGACGGGCGCCAGGCCCTGAACGCACTGCGGGAACACGCCTTCGGACTGGTGGTGCTGGATCTCGGCCTGCCCGGCGCGGAGGGCGGCGAGATCCTGCGCAAGCTTCGCGCCGACACCGACCCGGTGCCCGTGCTGGTGATCACCGCGCGCGACGAACTGGACCAGCGCGTGCGCGCACTCGACCTGGGTGCGGATGATTACCTGGTCAAGCCGTTCGCGCTGGCGGAATTCGACGCACGGGTGCGCGCATTGCTGCGCCGGCGCGCATCGCAAGGCGTTCCCGCCTTGCGGATCGGCAAGCTGTCGGTGGATCTGGCCGGGCGGCGCGCGCTGCTCGACGGCGCGGCGCTGGAACTCACCGCGCGCGAGTTCGGCCTGCTCGAGGCGCTGCTGCTGCGCCGCAGCCGCGTCACCAGCCGCGAGCAATTGATCGAGACGCTGTGCAAGTGGGACGAGACGCTGTCAGACAACGGCCTGGACATCGCGGTGTACCGCTTGCGCCGCAAGCTCGCCGGCAGCGGCGTGCAGCTGCGCACGGTGCGTGGGCTGGGTTACCTGCTGGAGGAAAGCGATGCACAGCCCTAGCCTGAAGCGGCGCTTGCTGCTGCTCGTCGGCCTGCCCCTCTGCGCGGTGCTGGTCTGCGGCGCGGCGGTCACCTACGGGCTCGCACTGTATTACGCCAACCGCGTCTACGATCGCTGGCTGCTGGACTCCGTGCGTGCGCTCGGCCAACTGGTGAACAGCAATGCCGGACGCAGCGAACTGTCCGACCAGGCGCGCATCCTGCTGCAATACGACTCCTTCGATCGCGTGATTTACGCGGTACGCAGCACGCACTACGGGTTGCTGTCCGGCGATCCCGGCCTGCCGCAGCCGCGCGCATCCCAGCCGAGTTCGGAACCGATCTTCACCAGTTTCACCCTGGGCAATCACACCATGCGCATGGTCTCGGTGTTGATCCCCAATGCCGATGCACCACACGACACGCTGGTCATTTCCGCCGCCGAGACGATGCGCAAGCGGCACCTGCTGGCGCGCGAACTGCTGGCCGCGACGGTGCCGATCGAGTTCGCGCTGATCCTGCTGGCGATGGGTCTGGTGTGGCTGGGCGTGAACCGCGGGCTGCGCGTGCTCGATCCTCTGGCGCGCGAACTGCGCCTGCGCCACGCCGGCGACCTGTCGCCACTGAAGGCCGGAGGCGTGCCGCTGGAAGTGCAACCGCTGGTGGCGACCATTGATGCGCTGCTCGGTCGCGTGGATCGCATGCTCGCGCAGCAGCAGCGTTTCATTGCCGATGCCGCACACCAGTTGCGCACGCCGCTGGCCGGCCTGCGGCTGCAGGCCGAGCGCGCGCTGGCAGACCCGCGTCCGGAATCGGTACGCGAAGCGCTGACGCACGTCGAGCGGTTGTCTGCCGGCACCGCGCGCGCGGCAGGACAACTGCTGGCGCTGGCGCGTGCGCAGGCGCCGGACGAAGTGGTGGGCGCGATCGCACCGCTGGACCTGGCCGTGCTGGTGCGCGACGAAGTGGCCGCACGGGTGCCTGCAGCGCTCGCGCAGCACGCCGACCTGGGCTACAGCGGGCCGGCGAGTGGCATCCGTGTCGCGGGTGATGCGTTGCTGCTGCGCGAGCTGCTCGGCAACCTGCTTGACAACGCGCTGCGTTACGGCCGTCGTGACGGCGAGGTCACCGTCTCGCTGGAGTCCGGCCCGCACATCGGCGTGGTGCTGGCGGTCAGCGACGACGGCGTCGGCGTGCCGGAACACCTCTGGCCGCGACTGGGCGAACGCTTCTTCCGCGTGGACGGCGATCGCCGCGATGGCAGCGGTCTGGGGCTGGCGATCGTGCGGGAAATCGCCGAACGACACGGCGCGATCGTGGATTTCGGCCCGGGCCTGTACGGCCGCGGCCTGCGTGCGGAAGTGCGGTTTCCGCCGGTGATGTGAACCGGCCGGCTAGCGATCGTCGCGCGTGTAGATTCCGCCGTTCTCCACGCGCACCGGAAAAGTCGCGATCGGCATGACCGCCGGCGGCGCGGTGACCGCGCCGTCGCGCAGGTCGAAACGCGCGCCATGGCGCGGGCATTCGACCTCGAAGCCATGCAGCTCGCCGCCCGCCAGTTCGCCGCCATCGTGCGTGCACGTATCCTCGACCGCGTAGTATTCGCCATCGATGTTGTATACCGCGATGGGCGTGTCGCCGTCCCACGCGACCTGGAATTCGCCGGGCAACAATTCGGAGACGGCGCAGACGCGGACCCAGTCGGTCATGCCTCGCCCTCGAGCGATTTCACCAACCACTCGAAGCGCAGGTCGTCGCGCCTCGGTATTCCGAAGCGCTCGTCGCCATACGGAAACGGCTTGTACTCGCCGGTGCGCCGGTAGCCGCGCCGTTCATACCAGGCGATCAGCGATTCGCGGATGTCGATCACGCTCATCCGCATCTGCCTGCAACCCCATTCCTCGCGCGCGATGCGCTCGGCCTCGGCCAGCAGTGCGCGGCCGATGCCGGCATTCTGCAGGTTCGGACGCACCGAGAACATCCCGAAGTAGCCGTCGCCCTCGGGCTGCCTTTCAATCAGGCACGACGCGAGCAATTCGCCGCCGCGTTCGGCCAGCACGATGTGCGCGTCCTCACGCGCGACCAGCGCGGACACGTCGGCGGCATCCGTTCGCTGGCCGTCGAGGAAATCCGCTTCCGTGGTCCAGCCGGCGCGGCTGGCGTCGCCGCGGTAGGCCGATTCGGTCAGCGCGACGACCGCTTCCACGTCGGCGGCAGTGGCGCGTCGAAAAGTCAGCGCGCTTTCGGTCATGGCCACACTCATCTCGTCACCCCAGGAGTTTTCGCACACGCGCGATGGCGGCGACCAGCGCGTCGATTTCTTCCGTCGTGTTCCAGAATGCCAGCGAAGCGCGCGCGGTGGCCGGCACGCCGTAGAACTGCATCAGCGGATGTGCGCAGTGGTGACCGGAACGTACGGCGATGCCTTCCTGGTCCAGCAGGGTGGCGAGATCGTGCGCGTGCGCACCCTCGACCAGGAACGAGATGACCGCCGCCTTGTCACGCGCGGTGCCGATGATTCGCAAGCCCGGAACGGCCTGCAGCGCCTGCGTCGCGTAGTCGAGCAGTTCGCGTTCGCGCGCTGCGATATTGGCCATGCCGATGTTCTGGAGGTAATCCACCGCCGCGCCCAGGCCCGCGAAGCCGGCGATGTTGGGCGTGCCCGCCTCGAACCTGTGCGGCGGGTCGGCGAAGGTGGTGCCCGAGAACTTCACCTCACGGATCATTTCGCCGCCCCCGAAGAACGGCGGCATGGCCTGCAGGTGTTCGCGCTTCGCCCACAGCGCGCCGGTGCCGGTGGGGCCGCACATCTTGTGGCCGGTCACGCAATAGAAGTCGCAACCGATGGAGGCGACATCCAGCGGCAGGTGTGGCGCGGCCTGCGAGCCGTCAACCAGCAACGGAATCCCGCGCCTGCGGCACTCGCGCGCGAGTTCCCTGACCGGATTGATGGTGCCGAGCACATTGGAGACGTGGGTGACGCAGGCAAGCTTCACTTCATTTGTAAGCGCCTCGACGAACTTCTCGACGATCAGTTCGCCGCTTTCGGTGATCGGCGCCACTTTCAGATGCGCGCCGGTGCGTCCGCACACCAGTTGCCACGGCACGATGTTGGCGTGGTGCTCCATCGTGGTCACCAGGATCGCGTCGCCCGCCTTCAGGCGCGGCAACGCGTAGCTGTAGGCGACCAGGTTGGTCGCCATCGTGGTGCCGGAGGTCAGCACGATCTCTTCGCGATGCGTGGCGCCGATGAAGGCCGCCAGCTTGTTGCGCGCGCCTTCGTACAGCGCGGTGGATTCGCTGCCGAGCTGGTGCACCGCCCGCGAGACGTTGGCGTTGGATCGGCGGTAGAAGCGATCCACCGCCTCGATCACGGACGCTGGCTTCTGCGACGTGTTGGCGCTGTCGAGGTACACCAGCGGCTTGCCGTGCACGCTGCGCGCGAGCAGCGGGAAATCGGCACGGATGCGCCGCCAATTAATTCCCTCCCCCGCTTGCGGGGGAGGGTTAGGGTGGGGGCGTTCCGTGCGGGATGTGCTCACGATTCAGCCTCGCGCGGCAAATGCGCCAGCAACAGCGCATCGCAATGCTCGCGCAGCGTCTGCGGTTCGACGTCGCCCAGCGCCACCGCGCAGAAGGCGCGGATCAGCAGCATGCGCGCCGCTTCCGCGGGCACGCCGCGCGAGCGCAGGTAGAACAGCGCGCGCTCGTCCAGTTGGCCGACCGTGGCGCCATGCGCCGCCTTGACCTCGTCCGCGTGGATTTCGAGGGCAGGTCGCGTGTCGATCTCGGCGTCGGGCGACAGCAGCAGGTTCTTGTTGGACAACTGCGCGTCGGAACCGTCCGCGCCGGGATGTACGGTGATCGCACCATGGAACACGCCGCGGGCACGACCGTCGGCCACGCCGCGCCACAGCGAATCGCTCGCCGTATCGCGGCCGCGATGCTCGATCAGCAATTCGGTATCCGCGTGCTGGCGGCCGCGCAGCGCGAACGCGCCGCGCGTATTCACGCGCGAGCGATCGCCCTCCAGCGCGACGCGCAACTCATGCCGCGCCAGCGCGCCGCCCAGTTCCAGCGCGTGCAGCGTCGCGCGTGCGCCTTCGTGCAGGCGCAACTCGCTGCGACGGAGCAGGATCGCACCGTTGGCCGCATCCTGGACGACCAGAAGGTCCAGCCGAGCGCCTTCGCGCAGGACGAGCTCGCTGCCCAGGTTCGCGAGGTGCGAATGTTCGCCGACCGCCGCGTGATGTTCGACCAGTTTGAGATGCGCGCCTGGACCGAGCTCGATCAGGTTGCGTGCGTGCCAGGCAATGTCACTTCCGGCCGATGCGCCAACGTGCACCAGATGAACCGGCGCTTCGATGCGCGCGCCTTCGGTGACCTGCAGCACCACGCCGTCGGAGGCGAGCGCGAGGTTCAATGTGGCGAACGCGTCGTGCGGTGCGCGATCCTGACGCGACAGTGCAAACCGCAGCGGTTCGGGCTGCTCGGCCAGGGCGCGCGACAGCGGCTTCACGCTCAAGCCTTCCGGCAGGTCTTCCAGCCGCGAAAGATCGACGCGGAACACGCCGTTGACGAACACCAGCCGCGGCCCGGCAATGCCCGGCAAGGCAAGGGCGCTTTCATCCACCACCCGGGTTGCCGCTCCCTCGTCGCGGCCGGCAAAACTGCGACGTTCCAGCGCGCGCAACGCCGTGTACTTCCATAACTCGTTGCGCGTGTTCGGCAAACCCGCCGACACAAAATTCTGCATGGCTTCCCGCCGTGCCGCGTCCAGCCAGCCGATGCCGCTGGCCGGCAGCACCGCCGTCCGCATGGACTCGACGAAGGGCGCGACCGCAGCGTTCACGCCGCGGCCTCGGCAGGCTTGCGCTCGCGCACCCAGGCGTAGCCGTGTGCTTCCAGCTCCTGCGCGAGCTGGGCGCCGCCGCTTTCGACGATGCGGCCGTCCGCCAGCACGTGCACGAAATCCGGCACGATGTAATCCAGCAAACGCTGGTAATGCGTGATCACCAGGAATGCGCGCTTGGGGTCGCGCAGCGCATTCACGCCTTCGGCCACCTGCTTCAGCGCATCGATGTCCAGGCCCGAATCGGTCTCGTCCAGGATCGCGAGCTTCGGCTCCAGCACCGCCATCTGGAAGATCTCGTTGCGCTTCTTCTCGCCGCCGCTGAAGCCTTCGTTGACCGCGCGGTTGAGCAGTTCCGGCGACAACTGCATGATTTTGAGCTTCTCGCGCACGACGCCGAGGAACTCGCGCGAATCCAGTTCCGGTTCGCCGCGCGCCTTGCGCTGCGCATTCAGCGCGGCGCGGAGGAAATAGGTGTTGTTGACGCCCGGAATCTCGACCGGATACTGGAACGCGAGGAACACGCCCGCCGCCGCGCGCGCCTCCGGCTCCAGTTGCAGCAGGTCGGTTCCGTCGTAGGTGACGGAACCATCCGTCACCTCGTAACCTCCGCGCCCGGCCAGCACGTTGCCCAGCGTGGACTTGCCCGCGCCGTTGGGACCCATGATCGCGTGCACCTCGCCGGGCTTCACCTCAAGCGAGAGGCCTTTCAGGATTTCGCGCCCGGCGACGCGGACGTGGAGGTTTTCGATTTTCAGCATGTCATTTCCTGATTCTGAACCCCTCTCCCACCGGGAGAAGGGTTGGGGGTGAGGGTTCGGCCTCCGCGCGATGCACGACGACGAACCCGTACCCTCATCCGCCCTTCGGGCACCCTCTCCCGGAGGGAGAAGGGACAATCAGCCAATGGCGCCCTCGAGCGACACTTCCAGCAGCTTCTTCGCCTCGACCGCGAATTCCATCGGCAGCTCGCGGAAGACCTGCTTGCAGAAGCCGTCCACGATCAGCGAGACCGCGTCTTCCTCGGCGATGCCGCGCGAACGGCAATAGAACATCTGTTCGTCGGAAATCTTCGACGTGGTCGCCTCGTGCTCGACGATCGCGCTCGGGTTCTTCACTTCCATGTACGGGAAGGTGTGCGCGCCGCATTTCTTGCCGATCAGCAAGCTGTCGCACTGCGTGTGGTTGCGCGCGTTGGCCGCGCCCTTCTCGATCTTCACCAGCCCGCGGTAGCTGTTCTGGCCATGGCCGGCGCTGATGCCCTTCGAGACGATCTTGCTCCGCGTGTCGCGGCCGATGTGGATCATCTTGGTGCCGGTGTCGGCCTGCTGGCGGTGGTGCGTCAGCGCCACCGAATTGAATTCGCCGACCGAACGGTCGCCGCGCAGGATGCAGGACGGATATTTCCAGGTGATCGCGGAGCCGGTCTCCACTTGGGTCCAGGAAATGCGCGAATCGTCGCCGCGGCAATCACCGCGCTTGGTCACGAAGTTGTAGATGCCGCCGACGCCGTTCTCGTCGCCCGGATACCAGTTCTGCACCGTCGAATACTTGATGCTGGCGCGCTCCAGCGCGACCAGCTCGACCACCGCCGCGTGCAACTGGTTCTCGTCGCGCATCGGCGCGGTGCAGCCTTCCAGATACGAAACCGAAGCACCCTCTTCGGCGATGATCAGCGTGCGCTCGAACTGGCCCGTGTGGCCGGCATTGATGCGGAAGTACGTGCTCAATTCCATCGGGCAGCGCACGCCCTTCGGAATGAACACGAACGAGCCGTCGGAGAACACCGCCGAGTTCAACGCGGCAAAGAAGTTGTCGCGCTGCGGGACGACGGAACCCAGATACTGCTTCACCAGTTCAGGATGTTCGCGGATGGCCTCGCTCATCGAGCAGAAGATCACGCCGGCCTCGGCCAGCTCCTTGCGGAACGTCGTGCCCACCGACACCGAATCGAACACCGCGTCCACCGCCACGCCCGCGAGCCTGGCGCGCTCGTGCAGCGGCACGCCCAGCTTGTCGTAGGTCTCCAGCAGCTTCGGATCGACTTCCGCCAGCGATTTCGGCGCCTGCTTCGGCGCGGCGTAGTAGCTGATCGCCTGGAAATCGATCGGACCGATGCTCAGCTTCGCCCAGTGCGGCGGCGCCATGGTCAGCCAGTGCCGATAGGCGGCAAGCCGCCATTCGGTCATCCACTCCGGCTCCTGCTTGCGTGCCGAGAGCGCGCGGATGATGTCTTCGTTGAGTCCCGGCGGCAGCGAGTCGGTTTCGATATCGGTGACGAAACCGGCGCTGTAGCGGCGGTTCAGCAGCTGCTGCAGGTCGTTGCGTTCGGTGGCCATGTCACGCTCCCGCGCGGTGCGTGCGGCGCGGCTGGGTGGCGGGACGCAACATGTCGGCGAGGCTCACCGCGCGCAGCGCGGCATTCACGGCGCTCCCGATGTCCTGCCAGCCGCTGGAGACATTGCAATGCGCTTCGCGCTCGCAACCGGCGTGGCCGGCGCAGCATTCGGTGAGGCCGATCGGTCCGTCCAGCGCCTCGACGATCTCGGCCAGCGTGATCGCGCGCGGCGAACGTGCGAGCTTGTAGCCGCCGGCCGCCCCGCGAAAGGATTCCACCAGATCCGCATGCGCGAGCTGCTTCAGCAGCTTGCTCACCGTCGGCAATTCGAGTTTCGTTTCCTCGGCGATCTGCGCAGCCGAAAGTACCGCCTCGTCATGACGCGCGAGGCAGGTCATCACCACGGAAGCGTAGTCGGCGAGTCGGCTGACGCGAAGCACGGCGGAACCTCTAAATGGGTACCAAAATGGTACGATTTATCGGGATTTCCCGCAAGTGAAAGGCGCGACCTGTACCCAAGTCCAGGCCATGGATGGCCGTGTCGGAGTGGGCATTCCAGCGCTGTCGCGATGCCGCAGCGACGAAGCCGAGCGCGCGAGCAAGGCGCGACTGTTTGAGCACAGGGATGTGCGAGTTCGCGCCGGCGCGCGCGAGGCAAGGAGCAAGGGTGAGGCAACGCGCTTAGCCGATGCCTTGAATGGCATCGGCTGCGCTGACGAACGCACGCACATGGATGTGCGGGCCGGGAAGCGCTCCAGGGACGGTTACTTGCGACTTGTTGCTTGCTGTCGCGCGCAAGCGCGCTCCTACAAGAAGGAAAGTAACCCGCGCCGTGGGACGGCGCGGAAAAAGACATGGATGTCGGACATCAACTGGAGAAAGCGGCGCACTGCGTGCGCGACCCCTCTCCCGCCGCGCACGCGCGGCGACTCTCCCACAAGGGGAGAGGTGAATGAGTCCGGCGTGCCCCGGGAGCCCTCACCTCATACGGCCATCCATGGCCTGCTCCATGGCGAAATGACACCCCTCAGCGCCAACCCGAGCTGATCGGATATCGCCGCTCGCGGCCGAACGCGCAGGTGGACACGCGCGGACCAGGCGCGGCCTGGCGGCGCTTGAACTCATTGGCCAGCACCATGCGCACGACGCGATGCACCACCTCCGCGTCGAAGCCTGCCGCGATGATCTCCGGCTGCGACTGTGCGCCTTCGATGTAGCGCGCGAGGATGCCGTCGAGGATGTCGTAGGGTGGAAGCGAATCCTGGTCGATCTGGTCGGCGCGCAGCTCGGCCGAGGGCGGCCGTTCGATGACGGCGGGCGGAATGACTTGTCCTTGCGTGTTGCGCCACCGCGCCAGCCGGTACACCTGCGTCTTGTAGACGTCCTTCAAGGGCGCATACGCGCCGCACATGTCGCCGTAGAGCGTGGCGTAGCCGACCGCCATCTCGCTCTTGTTGCCGGTGGTCAGCAGCAGCGCGCCGGCTTCGTTGGAGAGCGCCATCAGCAACACGCCCCGGCTGCGCGATTGCAGGTTCTGCGCCGCGAGATCGCACAGGCCATTCGGCGCGACGGGAGCAAGCGTGGTGGCGAACGCTTCCACGGCCGCCTCGATCGGCAGATCGGAATAACGCACCCCCAGCGCATGTGCCTGCGCGTGCGCCTCACGCAACGACAATCCGGAGGTGTAGCGCGAGGGCAGCATCACCGCGCTCACATGCTCCGCACCCAGCGCATCCACCGCTATTGCCAGCGTCAGCGCAGAATCGATGCCGCCCGAGAGGCCGAGCAGGACATCCCTGAAGCCGTTCTTGCCCACGTAATCGCGCACCCCGCGCACCAGGCCGGCGTAGAGGATCGCCTCCTCGCTTTCATGCCTGTGCGCGGGCCAGTCCAGCGCACGTAACGTGCGGGTGTCCGCATCGAATTCGACGAACAGCAGCTGCTCCTCGAACGACGGTGCCCGTGCGATCACTTCGCCGTTGGCAGCGACCAGCAGCGATGCACCGTCGAACAACAGGTCATCCTGCCCGCCGATCACGTTGACGTAGGCGATCGGCAGGCCGTTTTCCGTCGCGCGTTGCGCCAGCAGCGCTTCGCGCGTGGCAGCCTGGCGCGTGTCGTAGGGCGAGGCGTTGATCACCAGCAACAGTTGCGCGCCGTTCGCGGCGGCCTTCGCGGCCGGCTCGGCTTCCCAGATGTCCTCGCAGATCAACAGTCCGACGCGCACGCCTTGGCAATCGAAGACTCTCGTGTCGCGTCCATGCCGGAACCAGCGCTTTTCGTCGAAGACGGTGTAATTCGGCAGCGCCTGCTTGTGATAGGTCGCCGCGATCGCGTGGTCCGCAATGACGCTGGCGGCGTTGTAGACCTCGCCGATCGCATGCGGATGGCCGATCACCGCGGTCACCCCATCGATGGCCTTTGCCAGCGACGCGAGTTCGCTTTCACAGGCCGCAAGGAATCCCGGGCGCAACAGCAGGTCTTCCGCCGGATAGCCGCACAGCGATTGCTCTGGGAACGCGATCAGGGTCGCGCCACGGTCGCGCGCTTCGCCTGCCAGCTCGCGCATGCGCCGCGCGTTTTCGGAAACGGCGCCGACCGCGAAATCGAATTGCGCGAGGGCGAAGCGGAGGGGTGTCATGGCTCTGCCCTCTCCCCCGGGTTGGGGTGGGGGCGGACTGAGCCGAGTGCCTCGAAGATTACAGCGAGTACTTCCTTGGTACGCATCAACACGTCATGGTTCCAAAAGCGCAATACATGCAGCCCCTGCTCTTCCAGCCATTCGCTTCGAACTGCGTCGGATGCTGATTCGAGGTGTTGGCCACCATCTATTTCAATGACCAGCTTTGCTTCCAAGCACATGAAGTCAACGATGTATGGACCCACCGGAAACTGTCGGCGGAACCGGAAGCCGGCGAGTTGCTGACGGCGCAAGTGAGTCCACAAGCGCCGCTCAGCATCCGTCATCTCGCGGCGGAGCTTTCTTGCAAAAAGCTTCTTGGCGCCTTCGCGCATAGAAACTCCTTGTCGCGAGATTCGCCCCCATCCGCCTTCCGGGCACTTTCCCCCCCCCCCCCGTAAACGGGGGAAGGAAAGCGAAAGGAGCGATTAGGAAGAATGGCCTTTGCGTCAGCTACGCCATCTTTCCCGCCAGCGTCTTGCCAAGATCCGCCGGCGATTTCACCGTGGTGACACCGGCCTTCTCCAAGGCGGCGAACTTGGCTGCCGCCGTCCCCTTGCCGCCCGAGATGATCGCGCCGGCGTGACCCATGCGCTTGCCGGCCGGGGCCGAAGCGCCGGCGATGAACGCGACCACCGGCTTGGTGACGTTTTCGGCGATGAAATCTGCCGCCTCTTCTTCCGCGCTGCCACCGATCTCGCCGACCATGATGATGCCTTGGGTCTGCGGGTCGTCCTGGAACAGGCGCAGGCAGTCGATGAAGTTCAGGCCGTTGATCGGATCGCCGCCGATGCCGATGCAGGTGCTCTGGCCGAGGCCCGCCTGCGTGGTCTGGAACACCGCTTCATAGGTGAGCGTGCCCGAGCGCGAGACGATGCCGACCGAACCGGGCTTGTGGATGTGGCCGGGCATGATGCCGATCTTGCACTCGCCGGGCGTGATGATGCCGGGGCAGTTCGGTCCGATCAGCACGGTATCGGGGTATTCCTTCAGCACGTTCTTGACGCGCAGCATGTCCAGCACCGGGATGCCTTCGGTGATCGTCACGATCACGCGCACGCCCGCCGCGGCGGCTTCCAGGATCGCGTCGGCCGCGAACGGCGGCGGCACGAAGATCATGGAGGCATCCGCGCCGGTGTCGTCCACCGCGTCCTGGACGGTGTCGTAAACCGGCAGGCCGATGTGCTCGCTGCCGCCCTTGCCGGGCGTGACGCCGCCGACCAGCTTGGTGCCGTAGTCCAGCGCCTGTTCGGAATGGAACGTGCCCTGCTGGCCCGTAAAGCCCTGGCAGATGACTTTGGTGGATTTATTGACGAGCACTGACATCGGAAAGTCCTTGCTAAGTTGTAGTGCATCGGCTTCGATCATCCACAGCTCGTCGCATGGCGACG
>DASSFA010000287.1:0-3598 GCA_035694895.1 Rhodanobacteraceae bacterium
CCTGCGCCAGCGGTACACCCAGTCCCGGCACCGGTAGCGGCGATCCGTTGACGATGATGGTCGGGAGTTGCTGCGGCTGCCCTGCATACGCCGAGCAGGAACCCGCAAGCAGCAGGAACACACATCCGGCGCAACGATTCCTGATTGTCCTGTGCACGTCCTGTGCCCCCTTCGGTCCTTCGGGACTGTTTCAACGCCGATTCCGGGAGCCGCACATCGGCGACCCGAAGCCTGCCCTTTTGACTTGCAGAGCAGATTCCGGGTTCCGTTCGCGATGAAGCCGCGAACGGCCCCGGAATGACGTCGGAGTCCATGGCGCGCTCCGTCCCGCCCGCTCCTCGCTTCTCCCCTCTCCCGTCTCCCGTCTCCCGTCTCCCGTCTCCCGCTCCCCGTCTGCTACACTGCCCGCGCTCCATCGGGGAGTAGCCGGCTCCGGATCATCCGAAGCATCCGCGTCAACACACTTGGCCAACGGCCATGGCGCGGAAAGTCGCAGCGGCATGCGACGCGGCGAGACCGATAGTTCACGCGCGATCCGCCCGGGCCGGGAGATTGCGCGCGGATTATCGCGTCGCTCACCCGGCCCATCGGAGCATTCTTGGAAACCTTCCTCATTTCGCTCGGCGCGGTGGCACTGGCCGAAGTCGGCGACAAGACGCAACTGCTGTCGTTGGTGCTCGCGGCGAAATATCGCAAACCCTGGCCGATCTGCCTCGGCGTGCTCGTGGCAACGCTCGTCAATCACGCGATCGCCGCGGAGATCGGCGCGTGGCTGGCGCACTGGCTCACACCGGATGTACAGCGCTGGCTGGTCGGCGTCTCGTTCATCGTGGTCGCGATCTGGGCGCTGTTTCCGGACAAGGCAGGGGAAGACACGGCAGCTCGCAACGGCCACGGCGTGTTCGTGGCGACGGTGGTCGCGTTCTTCCTCGCGGAGATGGGCGACCGCACCCAGATCGCCACCGCGATCCTGGCCGCGCAATATCATCCGCTGTGGGAAGTGGTCGCGGGCACGACCGCGGGCATGCTGGTCGCGAACGTGCCGGTGGTGTTCCTGGGCGCGCGCTTCGCGGCGAAGCTGCCGCTGCGTGCGGCGCGGATCTGTGCTTCGCTGCTGTTCGCCGCGCTGGGCCTGTGGATCATGCTTCGCTAGCGGCACTGCAACCGGGACATTCCCCGCCACTACAATCCGCCGATGCGCATCGGATCGCATTCCATCGAGCCGCCCGTGATCCTCGCCCCGATGGCGGGCGTCACCGACAAGCCGTTCCGCCAGTTGTGCAAGCAACTTGGCGCGGGCCTGGCCGTGTCGGAAATGACCACGGCCGATCCGCGCCTTTGGAACACCACCAAGTCGCTGCGTCGCATGGACCACGCCGGCGAGCCGGATCCGGTTTCGGTGCAGATCGCCGGCTACGACCCGGCGATGCTGGCGGAAGCCGCGCGCTACAACGCCGACAATGGCGCGCAGATCATCGACATCAACATGGGCTGCCCGGCCAAGAAGGTGTGCAACGTCTGGTCGGGATCGGCGCTGCTGCAGGACGAGCCGCTGGTCGCGCGCATCTGCCGCGCGGTGGTGCAGGCGGTGGACGTGCCGGTGACGCTGAAGATCCGCACCGGCTGGGATCGCGAGCACCGCAACGCGCTGAACATCGCGCGCATCGCGCAGGATTCGGGCATCGCCACGCTGGCCGTGCACGGCCGCACCCGCGCGGACAAATACGAAGGCTTTGCCGAATACGACACCATCGCGGCGGTGAAGGCGAGCGTCTCCATTCCGGTGATCGCCAACGGCGATATCGATTCGCCGGCGAAGGCGCGCTTCGTCCTCAATTACACGAAGGCGGACGCGGTAATGATCGGCCGCCCGGCGCAGGGCAGGCCCTGGATCTTCCGCGAGATCGCGCACTACCTGGCCAGCCGCGAACTGTTACCTGAGCCATGCACGAGCGAAGTGCGGGACATCCTGCTCGGCCACCTGCACGCGCTGTACGCGTTCTACGGCGAAGCGCATGGTCTGCGCATCGCGCGCAAACACCTGGGGTGGTATGCGAAAGATCGTCCGGAAAATGTCGCCTTCCGCTCCGTGGTCAACCGCGCGGAAACCGCTTCGGAACAATTGCGGCTCACCGCGGGGTATTTCGATGCCGTGGAAGCCGGCGCGGAAACGGCGTTCGCCGCGGCGGCGTGAGGCCAGACGCTTCTTCGTCATTCCGGGGCGACCCGAAGGGTCGAACCCGGAATCTGCTGTTCAATTCCGAAGGCAAAAGCAGATTCCGGGTTCCATCGCGATGAAGCTGCGATGGCCCCGGAATGACGATCATCCGGTATCGAGCAAGTCCCGGATTCCGCTGCGCTGCATCCGGGCTACGATTCACGCAAACCCGGCCATATCCATGTATGATGGCCGGCTTGATTCATCCTTCCATCCGTATATAGGGATACAAGCCACGATGAGCAGCTACCTGTTCACTTCCGAGTCGGTCTCCGAAGGCCATCCGGACAAGGTCGCCGACCAGATCTCCGACGCCGTGCTGGACGCGATCATCGCGCAGGACAAGCGCTCGCGCGTGGCCTGCGAAACCATGGTCAAGACCGGCGTGGCGATCGTCGGCGGCGAGATCACCACCAACGCGTGGGTGGACATCGAGGCGCTGACGCGCAAGGTGATCAACCAGATCGGCTACACCGGCTCGGATGTCGGCTTCGACGGCCAGACCTGCGGCGTGCTGAACCTGATCGGGAAGCAGTCGCCCGACATCGCGCAGGGCGTGGACCGCAAGAAGCCCGAGGAACAGGGTGCCGGCGACCAGGGCCTGATGTTCGGCTACGCCTGCAACGAGGCACCGGAATTCATGCCCGCGCCGATCTACTACGCGCACCGGCTGGTGGAACAGCAGGCAGCCGTGCGCAAGAAAGGCAAGCTGCCGTGGCTGCGCCCGGATGCGAAGTCGCAGGTCACGCTGCGCTACGACGATGCGCACAAGGTGATCGGCCTGGACGCCGTGGTGCTGTCCACGCAGCACGATCCGGAGATCAAGTATTCCGATCTCGCAGAAGGCGTGCGCGAGCTGATCCTGAAACCCGTGCTGCCGAAGAAGTGGCTGGAAGCGCTGCCGAAAAACAAGGTGCACATCAATCCGACCGGCAAGTTCGTGATCGGCGGGCCGGTGGGCGACTGCGGCCTGACCGGCCGCAAGATCATCGTGGACACCTACGGCGGCATGGCCCGCCACGGCGGCGGCGCGTTCTCCGGCAAGGATCCGTCCAAGGTGGATCGTTCCGCCGCGTACGCCGCGCGCTACGTGGCCAAGAACATCGTCGCCGCGGGCCTGGCCGACCGTTGCGAATTGCAGGTGAGCTACGCGATCGGCGTGGCGGAGCCGACGTCCATTTCGGTCACCACCTTCGGCACCGGCAAGATCAGTGACGAGCAGATCGAAAAGCTGGTGCGCAAGCATTTCGACCTGCGCCCGTACGGCATCATCAAGATGCTGGACCTGATCCACCCGATGTACCAGCTCACCGCCGCGTACGGCCACTTCGGCCGCACGCCGTTCAAGCACACCTACAAGTGGACCGAGCGCGAGAAAGG
>DASSFA010000288.1:0-3535 GCA_035694895.1 Rhodanobacteraceae bacterium
CGAAGTATGGCGTCAAGGGGTTGTCGGCCTGGCCTGCCGGCATTTCGAGGATGCCGTGAGCCTCGTCCCCGGGCGAAACGTCCAGCCGCATCGAGGCGCCGAAATCCGGATGCAGCACGCGCGGCATGTCGCGATCGCCCGGCAGCGGATCGGCCGGCATGTCGATGAACTTCGCCAGCCAGCCGGGCAGGGCGACGGCCAGCGGATGATCGATGCGCGCGGTGTTGTACGCGCCCCAGGTCTTGCCCGTGAGTGGCCCCGGGATTTTCGCAAGCTCATCGGCGACCTCGGTCGCGCTGTGCAGCAGCAGCGCGTTCCAGTCCTTGTATTGCGGATCGAGCAGCCACGCCGGCTTCTGCGTCACCATCGCCCATACCGCGTATTCGCCGAGTTCGGCGGAGGGCCATTCGAAATCCTTGCTCTTCTTCTTTGCCAACGCGGCGAAGGGTGCCAGGGCGTCCTTGCGGGCGCGACGGTGGAAGGCGCGCACGACGCGGTAGCCGACGCTGTCCGATGCGGCCCGGGCCTGCCAGTTTTCGACGTACGGCTTCAGCGCGAGCAGCTGCGCGCAGGAGGCACTCGTCCCGGCCGGCGCGGGGGCGTGCGGTGAACCGGGATCACAAGTCGCGATCACGTCCAGCAGCAGCTTTTGCCAGCGCGCGAGGAACAGCGCGCGATTGTCGAGCTGCACGTTCAACATGTCGCCGGCGGAAAAATGCTCGTGGGCAAGGAGATCGTCGCGGATCTGTTGCGCGCGCGCGCCCTGGTCGTAGCCGCCGTCGCCCAGGAGTTTCAGCCCATCGCCGTCCACCAGCCGCTGGTTGGCCGTCCAGATCCGGTTGTTGCCCGGATTGAGGATGTGCGGATCCTGCGCGGGCGAGGCGAAGCCGATCCAGCCGGTATTCGGCTTGCTCCAGTCCGCCGGCAGCGAAGGATCGAAACCTGCGCGCAGCGGAATCGCACTGCCGGCGATGCTCCAGCCGATGTTGCCGTGCGAATCGGCGACGACGAGGTTCTGCGGCGGGATGCCGATCAGCGGCGCCCAGCCGAGCGCATCCTGCACGCTGCGCGCGGTTTCCAGCTTCACCAGGTTGAGGTTCAGTGCGCGCGGCATCTGCGCGATCCATGCCAGCGCCAGTGGGGTGCCATCCACGTCTTTCGCCGCGACCGGGCCCCAGATCGTGTCCTCGACGATGAGGTGATGATCCGGTGCGCCGTGCACGCGGATGGTTTCATCGTGGCGCTGGATCGTCGCCCAGCCATCCGCGGTCTTGTAGCGCGAGGGATCCTTCGGGTCGCGGGTCACCCGCACCCAATCCATCCAGTCGCCTTCGGAATTGGTGAAACCCCAGGCGATGTGGCCGTTGCTGCCGATCACCAGCGCCGGCGCGCCGGGCAAGGTGACGCCATTGAGGTCGAGCATCCGCGAGGGCGTGACCGGATCGGGCCAGCGCATCCGCGCGCGATACCAGATGTCCGGCACGCGCAGGCCGAGATGGGGATCGTTTGCCAGCAAGGCTCCGCCGCCGGTGAGCGCACCGCCCACCGCGAAGCCGTTGCTGCCGATGCCGCTGTCGTGTCGGGCGGTGGCGAGGATAGCGGCCATGCCTTGCGCGACTTCCTTCCCGTCGATCGAAACCTTGCGCAGGTCGAAGACACCCGCGCCCGGCATCGGTACCGGTTGCGTGGACCTGCCGCGCAGCGGCGCCTGCCATTGCGGATCGGGCGCGAGCAGGAAATCGGCGACCGGCCCGGGCAGCGCGTCGCGCAGCCGGGCGAAATTCAGTTCGCGCTTGTTCTCGCCCTGCTGGTTGAGGTCGAGGAACATCGCGTCGATCACCAGCAGCGAATCCTCGTCGCGCCACTTCTGCGGCGTGGCACGCAGCAGAAGGTATTCCCAGGGGCGCACGTCCAGCGAATGCAATCCCGCATTGACGCCCTGCGTGTAGGCGTCCAGCACGACGCGTTGCGCCGCCGGCAACTGCAACAGTTCGGCTTCCGCCAGCGCGCGAAAGCGGTGGATGCGATGGCTCTCGTCTACCTTCAGCGCTGCCTTGCCGACCAGTTCCGACAATTCGCCCGCGGCCACGCGGCGCAAGAGATCCATCTGGAAGAAGCGTTCCTGCCCATGCAGGAAACCGAGCCCGTAGGCCGCGTCCGCGCGGTTGTGCGCTTCGATCGTCGGCGTGCCGCGCGCGTCTCGGGTGATCGAGACCGGAGCGGACAGGCCGCGCAGGGCGATCGTGCCATCCAGTTGTGGCCGGCTGCCGGCCAGCAGCAGCCACGCGACCAGCGCCGCGATCGCGATCAGCAGCAACAGCGTGACGAAGATTCGGCCGAGCCAGCGCATGCGTTCGAGTCCTTGCAGGGGCCCCAAGGCAATCGTCATTCCGGCGTAGGCCGGAATCCAGTGGCGATATCTTCGCATCCCTGCGATTGGGTCCCGGCCAATCCGTGGCCGGGATGGCGACATATACGCTTCAACTCGTCGTCTCGATCCGCTCCACCCGTCGCAGCCCCCTGGGCAACAGGCCGCCACGCTGGGCGCGACTGCCGCCGTATTCCACCAGGTCCGACCACTTCAGGATCAGCTTGCGCGCACCGGCATGGAGCGTCACTTCGCCCGTGCCCTCGCTGACCGTCGCGATGCCTGCCACGCGCTCCTCGCCCGATTGCAGTTTCGCCTTCGGGATCTCGATCAGCTTGTTGCCGCGGCCGCGGTCGAGCTCCGGCAGGTCGGCCACCGAGAACATCAGCAGATGGCCTTCGGTCGTGACCACCACGATGCGGTCGCGCGCCGGATCGCCGACGTAGGCGGGCGCGAGCACGCGCGCGCCGTCGTCCATGTTGATCACCTGCTTGCCGGCCTTCTTGTTGGCGAGCAGCGCCTCGAAGCGCGTCACGAACCCGTAGCCTGCATCGGTCGCCAGCACCAGACGGGTGTCGTTGTCGCCGATCGCCAACGTGTCGAAACGCGAACCCGGCGATGGCGTGAAGCGGCCGGTCAGCGGCTCGCCATTGCCGCGCGCCGAAGGCAGCGTATGCGCGGGCGTGGAATAACTGCGGCCGGTGGAATCCAGGAACGCGACCTGCTGCGCGCTCTTGCCGCGCGCGGCGGCAAGGTATTCGTCGCCTTCGCGATAGGACAATTCGCGCGCCTCGATGTCGTGGCCCCTGGCTGCGCGCACCCAGCCCTTGGCGCTCAGCACCACGGTGACCGGCTCGGACACCACCAGTTCGCTTTCGGCCAGCGCCTGCGCGGCAGCGCGTGCGACCAGCGGCGAGCGACGTGCGTCGCCGTACTTGTCGGCGTCGGCTTTCAGTTCCTGCTTGATCAGCGTCTTCAAACGCTGTTTCGATTTCAGCGTGACCTCGATCTTCGCGCGTTCCTCTTCCAGTTCGTCGCGCTCGGCGTTGATCTTCATCTCTTCGAGCCGCGCGAGCTGGCGCAGGCGCGTTTCGAGGATGTAGTCGGCCTGTTCCTCGCTGAGCTTGAAGCGCGCGATCAGCACGGGCTTGGGTTCCTCTTCCGTGC
>DASSFA010000289.1:0-6445 GCA_035694895.1 Rhodanobacteraceae bacterium
AACCATTGGACATTCCGAAGCCGAACGAACCGGATTATCGTCATTCCGGGGCCGCTCGCGCGGCGAGCGGAACCCGGAATCTGCTCCTCAGACCGGAATGCGACGACGCAGATTCCGGGTTCTGCGCCGGATTGCATCCGCCGCAGCCCCGGAATGACGGCGCTACTTTCGCGAATATTGTCGAACTGCCCGCTTGTGCAACACCGGCCACGTATCAAAACCATACTGCCTGAAAACATCCTGTGCGCGCGGCGATCGCAGCGCCTCCAGCAGCTTCCGGCTTGCTCCATCGTCGTGTCCGCGCACGATCGCCATCGGGTACACGATCGGCTTGTGGCTGGATGGCGGAAAGACCGCGACGATGCGCACGCGTGGTTCCGAAACCGCATCCGAGCGATAGACGATGCCGAGCGGGCACTCGCCCGCGGCCACCAGTTCCAGTGCGGCGCGGACGTCGCGGCTCATCGCCAGTTTCGGTTGCAGCGCGTTCCACAGCCCGAGCGTGTGCAGTGCCTCGCTGGCATAACGGCCCGCCGGCACCGCCCTGGGCAGCGCAACCGCGAGATTGCGGCGACCGAGCGCATGCAGGAGCGTAGCCGGATCTTCGAGGTCGACCGTGGAGGTGGAAGACCGCGGCGCGACCAGTACCAGCCCGTTGCCGAGCAGGTCGCGGCGCGTGCCGGGTGCGAGCGCGCCATGCGCGGCGACGTCATCCATCCATGCCTCGTCCGCGGAAATGAAGATGCCTGCCGGCGCGCCCTGTTCGATCTGGCGCGCCAGCGCGGAGGACGCGGCATACACCAGGCGCGGCGCGGGCGTGCCGAGTGCGCCGTTGGCGGCAAGCTCGTCCAGCGCCGGCTTCAGGCTGGCGGCGGCGAAGATCGTCGGCGGTGCGGCGAAGCTGACGGCCGGCATCAGCGCGCAGCACAGTGCCGCAAGGCAGACCCGCCAGATCCGCATCAGCGCCCGTACATCCCGGTCAGGGTCGCCGTCGCGATCGCATGCTTCTGGAGCGCGGCGATCACCTGGTCGGTGCCTGCCCTCACGCTGACGGGCAGCACCGGCACGTCGAGCGCGTAGGCCGTGAAGACGTAATGGTGCGGCTTGCCGGGTGGCGGGCAGGGGCCGGAGTAGCCTTCATCGCCGAAGCCGTTCTTCAGTTGCACGGTGTCCCCGGGCGCGTTGCCGCTGTGCGGCGTGCCGGCGCCGGGGTTCAAGCCGTGTGCGCCGACGCCGATGTTGAAAGCGATCCAGTGCCAGAACCCGCCGCCGGGCGCGTCCGGATCGAACACGCTTACGGCGAAGCTCCTGGTGCCGGGCGGTGCGTCGTGCCATTCCAGTTGCGGCGAGACATTGCCGCCGCCGCATTGCGTGTAGACCTGCTGCATCGGGATCGTGCCGTTCGGCATGATCACGGGACTGGTGAGCGTGAAGCCCTGCGCGGCGGTTGCGGCGAGTCCGAGCGCGAGCGCCGCGATGCCCCCGGAGGCGATGATTCCGTTCATTTCGAAGTGCTCCTTTTGCGCGGCAAGTGCCGCTTCATGTATTCGCTCAATGCCACCGCATTGTTGTAGCCCGCCTCGCGGGAGCCGAACAGCAGCGTCGCGGTGCCGTGCTCGCGCAGGATGTCCTGCAGGCTTTTCACCGCTTCCGGATTGGCGTCCAGCTCCTTCGCGTAGCGTTCGCGGAACTCGGGCCATTTTTCCGGATCGTGATCGAACCACTTGCGCAGCGTGTCGCTGGGCGCGATGTCCTTGAGCCAGGCATCCAGATGCAGCTTCTCCTTGGACTGTCCGCGCGGCCAGAGCCGATCCACCAGCACGCGCGCGCCGTCCTCTTCCGACGGGGCTTCGGTCACGCGCTTGAATCGCAGTTGCATGGTGCGCTCCTTGTGCTTTCGCAAGCGCAACGGGCATTATGGTCGTTTTTGCGCATTCCCGCGCACCAAAGCGCCCACCCGAGCTCCCGGGCCACGGATGGCAGCTTTGACAGGCTTTCCCGAGAAGAAGACATGACACGCCGACTTGTTGTCCGCCGCTCGCCCATCCATGGCAACGGCGTCTACGCCGCCACCGACCTTCCTGCCGACACCACGCTGATCCAGTACAAGGGCCGCCTGATCACGCATGCGCAAGCCGATCGCTACTACGGCGATGGCGCCGACACGGGACACACTTTCCTGTTCACGCTCAACGATCGCTATATCATTGATGCCAACGTGGATGGCAACGCGGCGCGCTGGATCAACCACAGTTGCGCGCCCAACTGCCGCGCCTACATCGAGGAGGTGGACGGAGGCAGGAAGGACCGGGTGATGATCGAAACGCTGCGCAGGATCCGCAAGGGCGAGGAACTCACCTACGACTACGGCATCACCCTGGACGTGCCGCACACGGCGAAGATGAAGAAGATCTGGGCGTGCCGGTGCGGCGCGAAGCATTGCATCGGGACCATGTTGAAGCCAAAGCGCACGTAGCGCGCGCCTGCGCGCGACAGTGGAGCTCTTCGGCACGGACTGCTCCAATCCTGCAGGCATCTGGAGTTGTCGCGCGCAGGCGCGCTCCTACGGTCATCTTTCGTCTTTTGCGCCGCGCACACGCCCTGCTAACAACGCGCCGCGCATGATCCTCGGCTCGGAAGACCTGGAGCACGCCATGCCGAAGAAATCGCTGACGGGGCGCAAGATCGCCATTCTCGCCACCAATGGTTTCGAGCAATCGGAACTGGAGAAACCCAAGCAATTGCTGGAGGAAGCCGGTGCCACCACGGTGGTGATCGCGCCGGACGACAAGCCGGCCATCAAGGGTTGGAACCACACCGATTGGGGCAGCGAGGTCAAGGTGGACCTGCCGCTTTCAAAGGCGCGCGCAGGCGATTACGACGCGCTGGTCCTGCCGGGTGGAGTCATCAATCCCGACAAGTTGCGCCTGCACGAGGAAGCGATCGAATTCATCCGCGACTTCGGCGACACCGGTCGCCCGCTGGCGGCGATCTGCCACGGGCCGTGGACGTTGATCAACGCCGGCCTGGTGGACGGCAAGCAGATCACCTCATGGCCTTCGCTGCGCGCGGACCTGGAAAACGCCGGCGCGCAATGGGAAGACAACCCCGTCGTCGAGGACGGGAATCTCATCACCAGCCGCAAGCCCGATGACATCCCGGTGTTCACGAACGCGCTGATCCATGCGTTGGAGCAGCGCGCGCAGGAAGCAGCGTAACGATCGGGGGGCCGTTACGGCTTAGCCAACCACGCCAGGAAGTCCGACAGCGCGCGATCGAACACCTGCGGCTGGTCGTGGAAAACGCCGTGCCCCGCGTCATGCACGACGACGACTTGCGCGTGGGGAATCTTCTTTGCCTCGGCCTGCTGATCGGCCAGTTCGAATGAATCCGCCGCGGCGATGATCAGCGTGGGTTTGTCGAACTTCGCGAGTATCGGCCGCCGATCCATGGCGAACATGTCCATCGTCAGCATCGCGATGCCGGTGCTGGTCGGTGTCCGCAGCGAACCCTCCACCATGTGGTGCATCTCGTCGGCCGAGAGGGGCTTCCGGAAGATGGCCTCCATCATCCCCCGCAGGTAGTCGCGCGGGCTGGAAGCGTAGAGGGCCATACGGCCAAGGGTCGCCCGTGCGGCCTGCGGATGGATGCTCGGAAAGTCCGACCCCGACGAAACCGCCGCGTCCACCAGCACTATGCCGTCGAGCTTCGCGGTGCCGGATTGCCCGACATAGGCGGTGACATCCTGCACGGCCTGCGACCAGCCGATCAGCACGACATGCTGGAGCTTCAGTTGATCCATCAGCGCCGCGATGTCGCGGGCGCGCTGCTCGGGCGTGTTGCCGTCCGACGTCTTCGACGATTCGCCCTGCGAACGCGGATCCATGGCGATGACGCGATGGGAGGGCGCGAAGGTTTCCATCTGCGCCCTCCAGACCTGGGCGTCCATGGTCCAGCCGGGGATGAACAGCAAAGCCGGAGCACCGCTGTCCGTGCCGCCTTGCACGTAATGAATGCGCGCGCCGTCCGGCATGGTCGCGAAGCCATCGCTGAAACGGGTGTCGGCCGGCGATGCCGCCGCCACGAGCAATGCGAGCAGGGCGAAGGAGCAGGCCAGGGTGCGGCGAAACAGGCAAGGCTTCATGGTCGAGTCCCGCGGGCCGATCGCGTGCACGGTAGAGATGCTGCCGCCGCAACTCGAATGCCGGAAGTCACTGCGCGATCAGTCTTCCTCCACCTTCGGCTTGTACGCCTCGGCCAACTGCTTCTGCACCTGCGCGGGCACCGGATCGTAGTGCGAGAGTTCGATCGCGTAGCGGCCCTGGCCGCCGGTGAGCGCGCGCAGCTCGGTCTGGTAATCCACCACTTCCGCCAGCGGCACCTGCGCCTTGATCACCAGCTCGCCGCCGCGCAATGAATCGGTGCCATTGATGCGCGCGCGTTTGGACGCGAGACCGCCGGTGACGTCGCCCATGTACTGCTCGGGCACGTTGACGTCCAGGTTGACGATCGGTTCCAGCACGATCGGCCTGGCTTTGGAAACCGCGTCGAGGAATGCCTTCTTGCCGGCCGCCACGAACGCGACTTCCTTCGAGTCCACGGGATGGTACTTGCCGTCGTAGACGATGACGCGCACATCCTGCATCGGGTAGCCCGCGATCGCGCCATGTTCCAGAACCTGGCGCACGCCCTTCTCGATGGCGGGGATGAACTGGTTCGGGATCACGCCGCCCTTACTGTCGTCGCGGAATTCGAACCCCGCGCCGCGCGGCAGCGGCTCCACGCGCAGGAACACTTCGCCGAACTGGCCGGCGCCACCGGTCTGCTTCTTGTGGCGGTGGTGGCCTTCGGCCTTGCCGCCGATCGTTTCGCGATAGGCGATGCGCGGTGGACGGGTGGCCACTTCCACGCCGTAGCGCTCCTTCATGCGCTCCAGCGTGAGCTTCAGGTGCAGATCGGAAAGCCCGCGCACCACGCTCTCGTTCAATTCCTTGTTGTGCTCCACGCGCAGGCAGGGGTCTTCTTCGCTCAGCTTGTGCAGGGCGGTGGCGAGCTTCTGCTCCTGGCCCTTGTGCGCGGGCTCCACCGCCAGTCCGAACATCGGCTGCGGAAAATCCAGCGGCTTCAGGTGGATCTGGTCCTCGTCGTGCGAGTCGTGCAGCACGGCGTCGAAATGGATGTCCTCCACCTTGGCGACGCCGGCGATGTCGCCCGGCACGGCATGATCGATCTCCACGTGATCCTTGCCGTGCAGCTTGAACAGGTGCCCGACCTTGAACGGCTTCCTGCCATCGTCGATGAACAACTGCGTGTCGCGCTTCACCGTGCCCTGCCAGACGCGGAACACGGCGAGCTTGCCGACGAAGGGATCGTTGATGATCTTGAACACGTCGGCGATCACGTGCGCGTCCGGATCGGGCCTGGCTTCGATCGGCCGGGCATGTTCGCCGCCGCCTTTCACGAAGGGAGGCGGATTGCCTTCGGCGGGATTGGGCAGCAACCGTTGCGTGATTCCGAGAAATTCCTTCACACCCACGCCGGTGCGCGCGGACGTGAAGCAGATCGGCACGAGATGGCCTTCGCGAAGGCATTGCTCGAAGGCATCGTGCAGATCCTGCGGCGACAGCGCGGCCTCGCCGTCCTCGAGATAACGGCCCATCACGCGCTCGTTGATCTCGACGACCTGGTCGATGATGCGTTGGTGCGCGTCCGCCACGGGGCCAAGATCGCTCTCACCCTGCGGCTCGAAAAAACAGTCCACCACCGCCTTGCCGTTCTGCGCGGGAAGATTCACCGGCAGGCACTCGTGGCCGAATTCCTCGCGAAGCTCCTCGACGAGCGCAACGAGATCCGTGCCTTCGGCATCCATCTTGTTCACCGCCAGCATGTGCGCGAGGCCGCGCTGTCTGGCGTAGTGCATCAGCCGGCGCGTGCCGTGCTCGATCCCATTCGCCGCATTGACCACCACCGCAACGGTTTCCACCGCGCTGAGCGCGGCGAGCGTCTGTCCGCGGAAATCCGCGTATCCCGCCGTGTCGATCAGGTTGACGTGGCAATCGCCGAGGTCGATCGAGGCGATCGCGGTATGGATGGAATGCTTGCGTTCCTTTTCCTGCTCTTCGAAATCGGACACCGTGGTGCCGCGTTCGATGCTGCCCGCCGTCTGGATCGTGCCGCCGGCATGCAGCAGGGCTTCGAAGAGGGTGGTTTTGCCGGCGCCTGCGTGGCCCGCGAGAGCCACGTTGCGGATGTTTTCGGGTGCCCGAGCCATACATCCCTCCGTAGACGATCAGCAGTCCTGCGACCTTGCTCCCAAGTAGCCGGTGCGTCAAGCCGGCGCCACGCGGTTGATGGTGTCGGTTGTCGAAAGCGCGGGTGGCCCGCCCATCTTGCGCAGCGACAACCAGCAGCCGGCAATCGGCGACTCCGGAACTCGCCCGTTCCA
>DASSFA010000290.1:0-2838 GCA_035694895.1 Rhodanobacteraceae bacterium
CAACTGCATGGGATCGGCGTAGCCGTTCAGAGCGGCGCCGTTGCTCGCGACGATGGTCGGCGTGCCGTTGACGCCGAGGTCGATCCCGAGCTGGTAGTCATGCGCCACCGGGTTGTCGCAGCGCACGGGTCTGGGATCCACGCCGTGCTTGGCTTCGGTGAAGGCGCGCTTGCGGTCGGCCGCGCACCACACCGACACGGCCTTGTCGTAGGAGGGCGTGTCCAGACCCGAGCGCGGCCAGAACAGGTAATCCACCGCGATGCCGAGCTTGTTGTATTCGGCGATCTTCGAATGGAAGACGCGGCAGTACGGGCAGTCCACGTCGGTGAACACCGTGACCGTGTACTTCGGGTGCGCCGGCGCGAAGCGGATCATGCGCGATTCCGGAATCTTCGCCAGCGCCTCGCGACGCAGCGCATCCAGTCGCGCATCGGCCAGCCGCGCCTGCGTCTTCAGGTCGTAGGCATCGCCCTGCAGCACGTAGCGGCCGTCCGCGCTGACGTACACCGCCTGACCCTGGACGATCACCTGGTACAGGCCGGGCAGCGGCGACTTGTCCACGGCCTGGATCTGCACTTTGGGAGCGAGCGCGTGGATCGCGTCCAGCACGGGTTTGGGCGCGTCGGCGATGCTCGCCCCCTGCGTCGTCGCAATCGCAGTCGTCGCGGAAGGCGCGGCTCCGGCCATACCCACGGTGGTTTTGGCGGCGGACGATGCGCTGGTGTTTTCCCCCGCGGAGCAGGCGCTGGCGATCAGCGCGATCGCTAGAAGACAGGACAGCAGCTTGGACATGACAGACCCGGAAACCGCATGCGTTCGCGGCGTGGAGATGCTAGCACGTGAGGACTTGCTTCCCTTTGCGTGACATCTCATAAACCGCTTGGCCTTTCTCTTTGTGAAGTACGACATCCGTGTCTCAACCGCGCCGTCCCGCGGCGCGGGTTACTTTCCTTTCGGGGAAAGTAACCAAAGCCATTGGCGCCGGGCATGACGGTCTCGCCAACATCCGGTTGGCTGCGGGAGCGGTCAGCAAGCAGCCGTCCATGGGTCGCTTCCCGGCCCGCACATCCATGTGCGTGCGTTCGGCAGCGCAGCCGATGCCCTCCAAGGCATCGGCCAAGCGCGCTGCCTCACCCTGCACTTCCCGCCGGGTGCGCGCCGGCGCGAACTCGCACATCCCTGTGCTCGGACGTCGCGCCTTTCCCGCGCGCCCGGCTGCGATGCTCGGCGTCATGCGACGGCGCCAAGCTCATTTCGACACGGCCATCCCTGGCCTGCTCTGTCGCTAACCCCTCGGGTGATGTTCCGCATGCAAGCGCTTCAGGTTTTCCTTGGCGATCAGGGTGTAGATTTGCGTGGTCGAGAGCGTGCTGTGGCCGAGCAGCATCTGCAGCGCGCGCAGGTCGGCGCCATGGTTCAGCAGGTGGGTGGCGAAGGAATGCCGCAGCACGTGCGGCGAGATTTTCCTGGCCGGAATGCCGACCGCCGTCGCGTGTTTTTTCACCATCGTCCAAGCCATCTGCCGGGTCATGCCGGCCGCGCGATTGGTGAGGAACAGCACGTCCGGCGTGCGACCCTTGGCCAGCGTGGGTCGCGCCTCTTTCAGATAGCGTCCGATCCAGTCCAGCGCGTTTTCGCCGACCGGCACCAGGCGATCCTTGCCGCCCTTGCCGGTGACGCGCAGCACGCCCTGGCGCAGGTTGAGCGCCGTGATTTGCAAGGTAGTGAGTTCGGACACGCGCAAGCCCGAGGCATACATCAGCTCGAGCATCGCGCGGTCGCGCAGGCCCAGAGGTGTTGCGATGTCAGGCGCCGCGATCAACGCCTCGATCTCGCGTTCCGACAGCGCCTTGGGCAGGCTGCGCGGCAGCTTCGGTGCGTCCAACAACAAGGTGGGGTCATCGAAATCCGAGCGCGTGCGAGCGTAGTCGGCGTAAAAACGCCGCAGCACGGTGAGCAGCCGCGCGTTGCTGCGCGCCTTGATCCGGGCCTTGCCGCGCTCGCCGAGGTAGCGCGCAAGGTTCTCGTAAGTCGCGCCGGTCAGCGAGGCGCCGCGCGCGCGCAGCCAGGCTGCGCACAATTGCAGGTCGCTGCGATAGGCGGCCAGCGTGAGATCGGCCAGGCCGTCCTGCGACCACAATCGTTCGAGGAAGGCTTCGATCGCGGCGCGGTCGGCGCTCGCGATTTCCGGGGCGATTTCGGCAACGGCGGCTCGCATCGTGCGATGCTTGCGCGTTGGTAAGCTGCGCGCAAGAGCATCTCCGGAAAGTTCATGGCAAGTTCTCCCCCCACCCCGACCCTCCCCCGCAAGCGGGGGAGGGGGCCAGAAGCAGTTACTGCTTCGAGTCGGCAGGCCGTCTACCCCGCGCCGCTCTGGCGCAGGCTGGCCGCGCTGGTCTACGACGTTTTTCCGTTGATCGGGATATGGATGGTCACTGCGTTCGTGTGCCTGTTCGCGTTCGGCAGGCATTACGATCCGGCCCATCCTGAGTGGGGATTCAGGCTCGGTCTGCAACTCGCGCTGCTGGCGGTGACCATCGCGTATTTCACGATTTCGTGGGTGCGGATCGGCCAGACCATCGGCATGCGTGCCTGGAAACTGAAACTGCTGCGCGAGGATGGCGGCAAGGTCGGCGTATTGCCTGCATTCGCGAGGTTCTTCCTCGCGCTGTTGTCGTTGGCGGCAGCCGGGATCGGCTTCTGGTGGGCGTTGTTCGATGCGCAACACCGCACATTGCACGATCGAATCTGCAAGACAGTGATGGTGCGGCTGTCGAAATAAACAAGAGCGGGGATGAGGATTGGGTGGTGTAGGCGCACTTGCGAAAGGCTCCAGCA
>DASSFA010000291.1:0-3153 GCA_035694895.1 Rhodanobacteraceae bacterium
CCCAGCTCAGCAGTGCGCGCGCGCCACACTCGATCAGCTTGCGTGCGGCGTCGCCCGCACGCTGGAACCCGAGCCCCGCGATCGCGAGCACGCCCCAGTCGAAAGTCTCGAAGTCGCCCGCGCGACGACGTCCCAGGCCGAAGCTGTCCGCCTCGATCGGCAAGGCAACGACCACACCAAAATCGCCTGCGCAAGCAACCATCCCTGGTGCCTCCTCCGATCGGCATCCTGCCTCACCCTCGGCCTTTGCATGCGATGCCATCAAGGCATCGCATCAGCGCAAAGGCTTCGACCCGAGCGGACATTGCGATAACGCGCCAGCGCCCAATACGGGAAGTACAAGCTGTAGCCGTGGTACTTGAGATAGAAGACGCGCGGAAAGCCCGGCGCATTGAACGCCGGATCGGACCAGCATCCGTCGCGCTGGTTGCGCAGCAGCCACGAGATCCCGCGCGCCACCGACACGCTGTCGCCCTCGCCCGCCGACATCAATCCCAGCAGCGCCCACGCGGTCTGCGCCGCGCAACTGCGATGGTCGCGCCCCGCCAATGCCGGGTCGAAATAGCTGTCGTTGGTCTCGCCCCAGCCGCCATCCTGTCGCTGGCGAGACTTCAGCCACGCCGCGGCGCGGCGTATTTCCGGCCTGTCGTTCTCCACGCCCAGCGCCGCAAGCGCGGTCAACACCGACCAGGTGCCATAGATGTAATTGGTCCCCCAGCGCCCGAACCACGCGCCGTCTTCCGTCTGTTCGGCGCGCAGGAAGCGCAGCACGCGCTCGCGTGACCGCGCATCCTGCGGCCGCTGCAATCGCGCAAGCAGGGTGAGCACGCGCGCGCTGACGTCGCTGGTCGCCGGGTCGAGCAATGCGCCGTGATCGGCGAAGGGAATCTGGTTCAGCCACAGGTGGTCGTTGTCGGCGTCGAAGGAAGCGAAGCCGCCGTTGCGCGATTGCATGCCGACCAGCCAGTCGGCCGCGCGTTCGATGCAGTCCGCGTAGCGCTCGCGGTCGAAGCGATGCATCGCCCACGCGCACACCGCAGTGTCGTCGAGATCCGGGTAGGCATCGTTGCGAAACTGGAAAGCCCAGCCGCCGCCGCGCAGGTTCGGGCGACCCTCGCGCCAGTCGCCCGCTTCGTCGAGCAGCTGTTTCCGGCGCAGCCACTCCAGTCCACGCACCAACGCGGGCAGCCGCGCGCCACGCAGGTCCTCCTGCAACGCCAGACAGGTGAGCCCCGTATCCCACACCGGCGAGGTGCACGGCTGGCAGTAAGCCTCCTGCCCATGCACCACGAGCAGGTCGCGCAGCGCCTTGCGCGCATCGCGGCAATACGGATGATCGGGCGCGAAGCCGAGCAATGGCAGCGCTTCTGCTGCATTCACCATGGCCGGGAAGATCGCGCCGATACCGTACTCGCCATTCAGGCGCGGAACGATCCATTGCTTCGCGCGCGCCAGGGCGCGGGCGCGCAAGCGCTTCGGCATGTGCGGCTCGATCGCCCGCCCGGCGCGGTCGAGCAGGAGAAACAGGCGCGCGAGGACCGACTTCGCCGGCGGGAAGTAATGCCGTTCCTCCTCCGGTGGCGTGACGAACAATTCGCGCACGTGCACCTTGCGCGGGTTCTTCGCGCGCGCCTTCAGGCTGCAAAGCACCGCCAGCGGCGTGACCACGGTGCGCGACCAGTAGGACACCTTGCTGACATGGAACGGAAACCAGCGTGGCAGCAGGATCAGTTCGACCGGCACCCACGGCACGCCGCGCCACGGCAACTGCCCGAACAATGCGAGCGTGATGCGCGTGAACACGTTCGAGCGCGCCGCGCCGCCATGCTCGAGGATCGCATTGCGCGCACGCTTCATGTGCGGCGCTTCCGGATCGTCGCCGATCAGCTTCAATGCGTAATACGCCTTGACGCTGCAACTGATATCCGTCGCGCCGGCCTCATACAGTGGCCATCCGCCTTCGGCGTTCTGGCGCGCGCGCAGGTAGTTGCCGATGCGCTGCTCCAGCAGAGGCTCGCTCTCGCCGAAGAAGTGCAGCATCAACACGTATTCGGCCGGGATCGTGCAATCGGCCTCCAGCTCGTGGCACCAGCAGCCGTCCGGCTGCTGCAGGCCGAGGACCGTCTGGCGCACGCGCCCGATCGCGGCTTCCAGCGGGTCGGCCGCGACCGCGCTGTCGCCATGGCTGACGAGCCGCACCACGTTGGAACGCGCGGTACTCATCTCAGTTCACCGCCACGCGCGGTGGCGACCACGGCTCGCCCGGCTGCATCGGGAGGTCGCGACCCAGCCGCATGAACCAGCGCCGCAACACCTGGTCGTAGCCGGCGAACAGGTGCGTCATGATCAGCGTGTTGGTCACCACGCGATGCGACACCTTCACCTCGCTGCCGCAGGTGAAGCCCGGGCGCTGGTGGATCAATTGCAGCGTCTGCACCGCAAGCCCCAGCGCAAGCAGGCAGAAGCGCCGGATGCCGGTTTCCTGTTCGGGAATCAGCAGCGTGTATTCGAAACCGTTGCGAAGGTGGCCGTGCGCGATGCTGATCAGGCGCGCATAGGCCTCGCCGAAGCCCGGCTTGTACTGCCCGCTGTCCACCCGGTGCAGCTCCACGCCCACGCCCTGGAAGAGGTTCTGCGGCAACCAGCACACGCCGCGGTCGTGATCCTCCCAGAAATCCTTGAGGATATTGACCATCTGCAGGCCCTGCCCGAAGGAAATGCCGAGCGTCCGCATGCGCTGGCCGTGCACGGCGATCGCGGGCGAGTAGTCGCAGAACAACTCGGTCAGCGTTTCGCCGACCACGCCGGCGACGTAATAACAGTACTGGTCCAATGCGCGCTGATCGCGCAGGCCGGCAGTGCTGGCGGCGCGCTCGTAGCGCGGCATGCCTTCGCACATGATGCGCACGCAGCGCTCCAGCGCCGCGCGTTGCACGGCGTTGAAGCTGCGCGTGATCTCCAGCACCGCGCCACTGTGGCGCACCAGGTCCTGCTCGGCCTCCAGCGCGTCCTTCACCAGCAGCGGAGCGAGTTCCAGCGCGAAGCGGTCGACGTCGCCCGTGCCGGCGACGACATCCACGAAGAACGCATGGAAATATTGCTTCTGTTCGACGCCGAGCGAGGACTCGTCCTCGATCGTGTCGGCGATGCGGC
>DASSFA010000292.1:0-2187 GCA_035694895.1 Rhodanobacteraceae bacterium
TCGATGCCGCGGCGGTCCAGGTTCGCGTAGGGTTCGTCCAGCAGCCACAGTTCGCCCGGCAGCAACGCGAGCCGTGCCAGCCCGGCGCGTTTCTTCTGTCCGGCGGAAAGCATGCGCAGCGGCGTGTCGGCGTAGACCGCCAGATCCACCTGTTCGAGCGCAGACGGAATGTCGGCGCCCTCGCGCGTTCCGTACAGGCCGGAAAGGAAGGCAAGGTTTTCGCACGGCGAAAGGTCGTTCTTCATGCCCGGTTGATGCCCGAGGAACACCATCCGGCCGTGCAGTGCGTCATGGTGCCGCGGCTCGCCGTCCAGCCGGATCTCGCCCGCGCTGGCCGGCAACAGTCCGGCGAGCACGCGCAGCAGGGTGGTCTTGCCGGAACCGTTGTCGCCTTCGACCAGCAGGGTCTCGCCGCGGTCGAGCGCAAAGTCCAGCGGACCGAACACGGCCTCCTCGTTGCGCGCGAAGGCGAGGCCTCGCACGTCGAGGATGGGATCGGCGCTGGCGGGACGGGGGGTGGGCATGCTTGAAAACTCGAACCCGGCATTGTCCCAGCCGCGGTGCGGCGTTGTCCATGACGGGCTTGGTAGGAGGCCGGCTTGCCGGTGACTGAAACTGCCGTGGGCGCCGGAGCTTCAGAACAAGAGGCGCGGCGCGCCGCTCGCCAGCAAGCAGGCTCCTACAAAAGCGCGCGCAACTCCGCGCGGCCGTAACCGATCCCGCGCACGATCGCGGCCTGTTCGAAGCGGCGCCCGAGCGTGTCCAGGGTATCGAAATCGAGCCCGGTGACGAACAGGCCGGGCTCGCGCCATACGGGTTCGCGGGTGCCCACGCCAACGCCGGCGCGCGTCGTGGCCCCGAGCTCACGCAGGGCCGTCAGCAACTCGCGTTGACGTTCGCGGTTGCGCGCGCGGGATGCACGTTGCGCGAACGGATTCCACGCGGTGATGAAACCCCACGGTGCGCGTCCATCTCCCACGCAGCCGTGAAGCGCGCGCGGCAGGAATTCGCCGATGCGGATGACTGCGCAGCCGCCTTGCGGCAGCCGCACGCGGTATTCGGTATCGCGGAACTGCTGGAGCTTTTCCGGTGGAATCGGCATCGCCCTACAACGGCAGCGGCGGCAGTTCCGCGCGCACGCGCCCGGCCGCTGCGTCCAGATCCACGTCCTCCACTTCCACCTTGCCGGCGAGCAAGGATTCGAGCAGCGCATCCTGTTCGCGTCCGCGCTGGAGGCAATATGCATAGGGAAGGTGGGTGAAGCTGACCATCCGATAGCGTGACATGAAATGCTTCGGCGCCCGTTCGGTCAGCGCGGCCGTGAGCGAGCGTTTCAGCAGGTAATGCGGGTCGGCCACGCCGTCGCGCATCTCGACGTAGTTTTCCAGCGCCATCGCGGCGATTGCGTCGGCGTTGGGCTTGCGCGCGCGCTGGAATTGCGCGAACACCGCGGGGGGATCGTCCGATTGCGCCTGCAGCAGGTCCGCCAGTTCAGCGGCATCCTCGAAACCGGCATTCATGCCCTGGCCATGGAACGGCACGATCGCGTGGGCGGCATCGCCCAGCAGCAGCGCACGACCGTCCAGGTGCCAGCAATCGAGATACAGCGTCGCAAGTTGTCCAACCGGATGCGCGCTCCAGTCTTCGTCGAAGGTCGGCATCAGCGCCAGCGCGTCGGCGAACTGTTCCTCGAAGAACGCGCGCGCGGCGCGGACGTCCGGCAGCGTCGCGAAGCTCGGATGCGGCCCCTCGTTGGGCAGGAACAGCGTGACCGTGAAATTGCCCTGCGCATTCGGCAGCGCGATGCACATGTAATGGCCGTGCGGCCAGATGTGCAGGGCATTGGGTTCGATGGCGAAACGGGTCTGTTTTCCCGGCGGAATCTCAAGCTCCTTGTAGCCATGCCCCAGCGGTTCGATGCGTTCGCGCAGATCCATGGCGCGCGCCATCGCCGCGCGCAGCGCCGAACCCGCGCCATCGCAGCCCAGCAGCATTCCCGCGGAATGGGTGCGACGAGCGCCCGCCGTGTCGGCCAGCGTGATCGTGCCATGCGCGAAGTCGGCTTCCGCCAGCGCGGCATCGAAATGCAGCGTGGCACCGGCGCGCTCGGCGGCATCCATCAGCAGCATGTTGAGATCGCCGCGAGATACCGACCAGATCACTTCCGAATCGTCGCGCCCGTAGCGC
>DASSFA010000293.1:0-3719 GCA_035694895.1 Rhodanobacteraceae bacterium
TCGGCAGTTTCTTTGCGCGCATCTGCGATGCGATCTGCTCGATCACCTTGGCCGGCGATACCTGGTGCGGCAGCGCGGTCAGCACCACGTTGCCGTTCTCCTCGCGGTACACGGCACGGCAGCGCACCGAGCCGGTACCGGTCGCGTACATCGCGACCAGCTCGTCGCGCGGCGTGATCACTTCGGCTTCGGTCGGGAAATCCGGACCGCGCACGTGCTCGCACAACGCGGCCACGCTCGCTTCGGGTTCGTCCAGCAGATGGATGCACGCGCTCGCGACCTCGCGCAGGTTATGCGGCGGGATGTCGGTGGCCATGCCGACGGCGATGCCGGTGGAGCCGTTCAACAGCACGTGCGGCAGCCGCGCCGGCAGCCATGAAGGTTCCTGCAGCGTGCCATCGAAATTGGGCGTCCATTCCACCGTGCCGTGCGCGAGTTCGCCCAGCAACACTTCGGCGATCGGTGTGAGTCGCGATTCGGTGTAGCGCATCGCCGCGAAGGATTTGGGGTCGTCCGGTGAACCGAAATTGCCCTGGCCATCGATCAGCGGATAGCGGTACGAGAACGGCTGCGCCATCAGCACCATCGCCTCGTAGCACGCCGAATCGCCGTGCGGATGGAACTTGCCGATCACGTCCCCGACCGTGCGCGCGGATTTCTTGGGCTTGGCGGTGGCGGCGAGGCCCAGCTCGCTCATCGCGTAGATGATGCGGCGCTGCACGGGCTTGAGCCCGTCGCCGATGAAGGGCAGGGCGCGATCCAGCACCACGTACATCGAGTAGTCGAGGTACGCGCGCTCCGCGTATTCGCGCAGGGGAATCTGTTCGAAGTTGGATTGGAGGGTGGTCATCTTCTTCTGTCATTCCGACGCAAGCCGGCATCCAGTGGCTTTGACACTCCCTTCTCCCGCTTGCGGGCGGGGGAAGCAAATGCGCCAGCACTTGGCGGGGTGGGAAAATATTTGCGAGCACTTCGCGAAGTTGCATTCGACATCCGTGTCTTTTTTCCGCGCCGTCCCACGGCGCGGGTTACTTTCCTTTAGGGGAAAGTAACCAAAGCCATTGGCGCCGGGCATGACGGTCTCGCCAACGTCCGGTTGGCTCGACTGCCCTGCGCTTCTCGCCAGGCGCGCGCCGGCGCGAACTCGCACATCCATGTGCTCGAGCAGTCGCGCCTTTCCCGCGCGCCCGGCTGCGGTGCTCGGCGTCATGCGACGGCGCCGGAAGCTCACTTCGACACGGCCATCCATGGCCTGTCTCTTGGTTTCGATCAGGTTCAACGCACCCGCTCCACATTGATCCCGAGCTTTTGCAATTGGGCTTGCACGTCATCCGGGCCGGCGAGGTGCGCGGCGCCGACGGCGATGAAAATGGTTTGATGGTCGACCAGCATCTGCGCGATCTGCCGTGCCCAGCGCCGGTTGCGTTCGGCCAGCAGCGTCTTGTACAGCACCGGATACTTGTCGCGCATGTCGGAATTCTCCAGCGCGGCGATGGCGTCCACGTCGCCCTGCAGCCAGTCCTTCACCAGCGCGTTGATGATGGTGTCGGTCTTGGCGTAGTCGTCCAGAGAGTTCCGCAGCATCGAGATCTGCACGGCCTGCGAGAGATCGGCGAAGTAGCGGACCTGCTGTTCGGCGGTTTCCAGTCCCTTGACCGGTTTGCCTTCGGACGCAAACTGCTGGCGCAGTTTCTTGTCCGCGCCCGATTCCGGGTCGAACCCGGCCCTGACGATCGGCGCCACCGTAAGTGAGACGGCGGCCATCCACGGCTTCATCGCGTCCAGTGCCTGCACGGGAATACCCGCGGTCTGCGCAGCGGCCTGCAGGCGCTGCTCGTCGGCGGCATCGAGTTCGCCGGAAAGCGGATGTGCGAAATCGATCCCGTACTGCATCACCAGCGGCTGCATCGTGGCCTGATCGTCGTCCACCAGTTCGACGTAGAGCACCTCGCTCGCGGCCAGCGCACGGTCGAGTTGCGGGTAATGCCACTGCGCGTCCTTCGGCAGCACGTGCACCGTTCCGAAGAGATATACCGTCGAGCCGTCGCGCTGGATTTCCCACAGCGCGGGATCCGCCAGCGTCGCCGTGCACACCAACGACAGCAGACAGGCAAGCAATGCTCTGCACCGGATTCTCATGGACGGCTCCGCAAGCGAAGGCGCGATTGTTGCGCGTCCGCGCGCCAAACGCGACCCCGGCCTTTCCGTGATTGTCATCGGCAGAGTTCCGAAATCGTCGCGCGCACTTCCGCTCGCAATTGCCGGAGTGCCGCCTTGCATCATCAATGCCGGTATCGGCTGCACGGCGAAAATTTTTAGTCACGCGATTTCGAACTATCGACTGCGCCGAGGTATCCAAAAAGATGACGGTGAAAGTAGTGCCTCACCGTCGGCGGAAGGGCAGTGGTTCCCGGCCATCCGCCCCCACAAGGAAGACCCGCTGCGGTCCTGGAGGAAATCATCATGAAGCTTCACGCAATCGCCATCGCAATCGTATTCGCCGGAACGGCCGGAGCTGCAGCCGCTGCCAATCCTCATCAAGTCCTGCCGCGTGTTTCGGTTTCCGGTGTTGATCTCGCGGCCTGCACGCCGCCGGCCGACGCGCGGGCTTGCGACAACTTCCACAGCCTCATCCGCGCCAACTTCTCGGATCGCGAAATCGGGATGTTGTTCGGGGCCCGGACGTCATATCCGGAATACCTGTCCGGTGGCTATGACCGCGTGCGGCAACGCTACGTGCTGATGGTGCAGGAGTATGTGGCCGCGTTGCCTCCGGCGTCCGTGGAGATCGCCGGCCGGTGAGGCTCGAGCGGCGGTCCGGGCACACGCAGGGCGTGCTGTCCGGATCGGGGCAATGAGCGCGCACGGGCTGTCGCTCGTGCGCGCGAGTGGCGAGCCGTCGCGGCCGCAAGGTATTGCGTCCGCGCGTAGCCGAGGCCATTCGGCGCTGCGTGCGCGCCATCTTGCATGGTTCCCCGATTTCCGGTGTCCGACCTGCGCCAGGCGCAATGCAACCGGCGAGAGATCAATGTGGCGCCACTCGGTGGGCGCGCGTCTCAGCGCGGCACGCGGTAGCCGCCGCGCACGCCGTGCGGGGAGAGCGTCAGTTGCCAGAGTTGGTCGCGTCGGGCGCGGAACGTCGCCGCGGAAGCGGAGAGGTAGTATCGCCACATGCGCCGGAAGCGCTCGTCGTAGCGCGGATTCTGCGACAGCACCGGCCAGGCCACATCGAAGTTGCAGCGCCAGGCCATCAGCGTCCTGTCGTAATCGGTGCCGAAATTGTGCCAGTCCTCGACCACGAACAGGTCTTCCAGCGCGGGCGCGACCTGCGAGGCCGCCGGCACCATAGAATTCGGGAAGATGTATTTCTCGATCCAGGGGTCGGGCCGGCTCGGCGGGCCGTTGGTGCCGATGCAATGCAAGACCGACAAGCCCTCTTCGTGCAGGCAGCGCCGGCACACTTCGAAATACGCGCGATAATTTTTCCAGCCGACGTGCTCGAACATGCCGATCGAGTACACCGCATCGAATTTCTCGTCGAGCTCGCGGTAATCCTGCAAGCGGATCTCGACGGGCAGCCCCTTGCACAGCTCGCGCGCGAATTGTGCCTGCTGTTCCGACACGGTGATGCCCACGCCCGACACGCCGTACTTTTCCGCCGCGTACTTCAGCGCCTCGCCCCAGCCGCAGCCGATGTCGAGCACGCGCTGGCCGGGCTT
>DASSFA010000294.1:0-2412 GCA_035694895.1 Rhodanobacteraceae bacterium
GTACATCAACATGCCCGGTGCATCCTTGCCCGCCATCTCGATCAGGTAACCGGCGCAGTACTCGGCGCGCGCGTACTCCTCCAATCGGTTCGCGATCACGCGCGCACCCGCGGCGATGCGCTCGATCAAGGCCATCCGCAGCAGGCCCGGCCAGGCCCATAGCTCGGCCATCCGCAGCGTGGTTTCGTCCTGATAGGCAGCGAGGAAGCGGCGCGCGTGCTCGGGCTCGATATGGCCATCCAGGTGCGCCACGCATGCTCGCGCGATGACCAGCATGCGCGGCACGTTTTCGCCGGCACCGGTGATGCGCGGGAGCTTGCGCAGTTCGCGCACGGGCAGGTTGGCCGCCAGTTCGCGCAATTGCGTGCGCACGAGGTAGAAGTTGTCCAGCAGCCATTCGGCCGCGGGTTCGATGCGGCGCTGCTCGGACACCGCCAGCCTTGCCGCGGCATAGGCGCGGCGCAGGCTGCGCTCGTGTTCCAGCAGCGCGTGCTTCAGGTCGGTGATGCGCTGTTGCGTCGCCGCCGCGCGCTGCGACCTGGCCAGCTCGCGCGCGCAGGTTTCCAGGTCCACCACTTCGCCGGGCGGGGGCATGGGCCGGGCCGTCGCCGCGCGCCCGCGCGCGCCCCGGAGCCTCTCCATCCATGCCTGCGCGCCCGGCCCGCGAGCCATCCCGACTCCCTCCGTCGCAATCCAGTCAATAGTACGTGAGGGTTTGTTGTCTCTTCGTTGAGGCCAGAGTGGCTCAATCCGTGGAATACGCGACGGTGCTGAGCAGCGCCAGCGCCTCTTTCCGCGAGTCCAGCCGCGTGTGCTGCACCACGATCGGCAGGTCCGACTCGAACACGCTGGAGTAGTCCGTGTCGCGCGGCACGGGCGCAGGATCGGCGAGGTCGTTGAAGCGCAGGTGCAGGGTGCGCCTGGCCGGCACGGTGACCTTGTAAGGTCCGACCGGGTCGCGATCGGAGAAATACAGGGTGATGCGCACCTGTGCATCGCGGTCGTTCGTGTTCAACATGCACGCGGTTTCATGGCTCAGGAAGCGGCGATCCTCGCCGTCGGTGCTGGAAGGCGGGATGTAGCCCTCCGCGATCGCCCAGAATTTCTTGCCGATGGTCATGCATCCTCCTGATGCGCGGCGCCCAGCTCAGGGCGAACGGCGTCGGCGGCTTTGGTTCTTCCCACCGAACCACAATCCCGTGCCGAGCGCGCTGACCGCGAGCGCGCTCAGGCCCAACCCGCGCCGGTGCTTCTCAACCCACAGTGCCCACGAGAACCTGCGCGCGCGCGCATCGAAATCGCCATGCGCACCGGGGTCGCCGTCTGCATCCACTGGCGAGAACAGGTTGTCGGCGCGCTTGTGGTCATCGGGTTCCGGCGTCTGCTGTCCGCCCCAGGCGGTGCGGCCGAGATATCTGTCGAGCAATCCGGGAACGAAACGCTGGCCCCATTCGGCGAGCCAGGTCGGCGCTCCGACCGGCACGTTGCGGCGCTTGTGGCTGGCGGCATACAGGATCGCGTCGGCCGCGACTTCCGGCTGGAAGATCGGCGGGACCGGTTGCGGGCGATGCGGCAGCTTGTTGCGCGCCCAGGAAAACTGCGGCGTGTTCAGCGCGGGCATCTGCACGGCGGTGACGTGGACGTCGCTGTTCTCGTGGATGAGCTCGCAGCGCAGTGCATCCACGAAGCCGGCGAGCGCGTGCTTGGCGCCGCAGTACGCCGACTGCAGCGGGATGCTGCGGTAGGCGAGCGCGGAACTGACCTGCACGATGGTGCCGCGGTTGCGCGTGCGCATGCGCTTCAGGGCGGCCATCGCGCCGTACACGCCGCCGAGATACGTGACCTCGGTGACGCGCCTGAATTCGTCCGGCCCGATCTGGCCGACCGGCGCGAACACCGTCACCATCGCGTTGTTCACCCAGATCTCTATCGGACCGAGCTCGCGCTCGATGCGTTCGGCGGCGTCCTCCAGCGCCTGCGCATCGGCGACGTCCAGCGCGATGGCAATCGCGGTGCCGCCGCCCCCTTCGATTTCGCTGCGCGCGGCATCCAGCCCGGATTGCCCGCGCGCGATCAGCGCCACTTTCGCGCCTTCGCGAGCGAAGGCGCGCGCGGTGGAGCGGCCGACGCCGGCGGATGCGCCGGTGATCACCACGACTTGTCCGGCGAAACGGCCGCGGCGGCGGGGTATGACCGTATTCGATTCGCTTTTTGCAGACGTTGCGCTCATGTTTCTTCCTTGATGGGCGATGCCAGGCGGGAGGAGCCGCGCAGCGGCGCATTCCACTTCGCGCGGAACACGGCGGAATCCGCGGCGCTACTCCCGCCGTGCGCTCTCGCCTTCATCCGTCTCCAACTCTTCTCCTATCCTGCAGCAAGGCAAGTCAAGGCCGCGCCAATCCAAGTTCGCCG
>DASSFA010000295.1:0-3884 GCA_035694895.1 Rhodanobacteraceae bacterium
GCGGTTCGAAGTACGGCAAGCTGGATGCGCGGAACGACACGCTGATCGTGGAAGAGGGCGGGCTGCACTTCGAGGTGAACCTGTTCGATTACCTCGACACCGGCCTGTTTCTCGATCACCGCATCGTGCGTGCCAGGTTGCGCGAACTCTGCAAAGGTAGGCGTTTCCTGAACCTGTTCGCCTACACAGGCACTGCGAGCGTGTATGCGGCGGCCGGCGGGTCCGGCGAAACGACCAGCGTGGACCTCTCGGCGACGTATCTGGACTGGGCCTCGCGCAACCTGGACCTGAACGGCTTCGGCGGCGCGCGCCACAAATTGGCGCAGGCGGATGCGTTCACCTTCCTGCGCGCGGATCGCGGCCGTTACGGGTTGATCTACGTCGATCCCCCGACTTTCTCCAATTCCGCGCGCGCACAGGATTTCGACGTGCAGCGGGACCATGCCGCGTTGCTTGCGCTGTGCGCGGACCGGTTGGAGCCGGGCGGCGCGATCGTGTTTTCCAACAATGCGCGGCGGTTCAGGCTGGACGATTCGCTTAGCGAACGCTTAGCCGTCGAGGACATCACCCGCGCCAGCATTCCGCCGGATTTCGCGCGCCGGCCGGACATTCATGGATGCTGGTTCATGAAACTGAGGAGTTGAGCAGGAATCGCCGCGAAAGGCGCCTTCGACGCTCAGTACCGATTCATCGCACCGGCGTGAAGATTTGCCTGAAGCATCCACGCTTCGGAGGCGAACATGAAAACCCGAATCCTTCGTCGCAGCTTGATGGCCGCCGGTCTGGTGCTGGCAGGCGCGATCGCGGCGCCGGCTGCGTTCGCGCGCAGCCACGTCAGCATCGGGCTGGGCTTCTACGGCCCGGGCTATAGCGTCGGCTACAACGACTGCATCAACTGCTACTACGGGCGCGCGTACTATCCGGCGTATTACTCCGGTTACTACTACCCGGCGCCTGCGTACTACTACAGCCCCGCGCCGGTGTATTACGACCCGTATCCGGCTTATGGCACGGTGTACTACGGGGGCGGCTATTACGGCGGTTACTACCACCGCTGGCATGACCGGGACGACTGGCGCTGGCGGGACCGGGATGACCGTCGCTGGCACGACCGCGACGATTGGCACTGAGGCATCCAGCGTGAAACCCGGGCGGCGCAAGGCGCCGCCCGATTCGTTTGCAGTGCTGTTGCAGCGTTTCTAACAGGGACTGTGATAAAACGCCCGGGACATGCCCCAGCCCGAACCCAGCAACCGCTCCGCCGGAATGGCCGTGGACGGCAATCCGGCCCTCACCTTTTTTCGCGAATGGCTACGCAATCCATTCGCGATGGCGGCCGTTTCGCCTTCCGGTCGCCAGCTCGCCGCATTGATGATGGAGCAGTTGCCGGACGATACGCAGCGGGTGATCGAATTGGGCGGCGGCACCGGCGCATTCACCCGCGCGCTGCTCGGGCACGGCATCCAGCCGCGCAATCTCATCGTCGTGGAGCTCAACGAAGCGCTGCACCATTACCTGCATGAGCGGTTTCACGGCGTGCAGGTGGTGAGGGGCGACGCGCGCGACATCCGCCAGATCGCCAGGCAGTGCGGCCTGGGTGGCGACGACGTGGATGCGGTGATCAGTGGCCTGGGCCTGCTGTCGATGTCGCGCAACAGCCAGCGCGAGATTCTGCGCTCCGCGTTCGAGGTGCTGTCGCCGCGCGGCCGTTTCATCCAGTTCACGTACGGGCCGTTCAGTCCGGTGCCGCGCGAACTCCTGGGCGAACTGCACTTGAAAGCGCATCGCGCCGGTACCGCCTGGCGCAACGTGCCGCCGGCGAACGTGTTCGTGTACGAGCGGCGGCGATCACGCAGGGTCGAGAGCGTGCGGGGTTCAAGGTAGGAGAGCGCCTGCCGCGACAAGAGCGGCATCCATTGCGCTCCTTCAAGCAGAGCCCTGCAGCTCCAACGCGTATTCGTACATCCCTTCCTCGCGCACCCAGCCGAGCGACTCGTACAGCGCCTGCGCCTGCGCGTTGTCGCGGGCAGTCTGCAAGGTCAGCCTCACCACGCCCGTTTGCAGCCCGTGTTCGCGGGCATGCTCCAGCAGCGCGCGTGCGACGCCGCGCCGTCGCGCATTCGGCGATACGAACAGGTCATTGAGGATCCAAAGCCGTCGCGCCGATACCGAAGAGAAGCACGGGTACAACTGGGTGAAGCCGAGCGCGTCTCCGCACGCATCGCGAGCCAGGAAGATCACCGATTCATCATTGCCCAGTCGTTCCTGCAGGAACGCGCGTGCCTTCGCGATGTCGGATGGTTTTCCGTAGAACACGCGGTAGCCGTCGAACAGCGGCGCGAGCGCGTCGAGATCGGCGAGGGTTGCGCGGGTGATGCTGAAGCCGGGAGCGTCGGCCATGGCTGGAATTCCGAACCGGGAGCCCGAATCCAAGCATGCGGAGCAGAGCAACGCCAGTGCGCGAAGTCGCGCCAGGCGGACCGATCAGCCCAACGTCATCAACTGGTGATAGACGTAGATGCCGAGGAATGCCGCGAAGCAGATCAACAGCAGCGCGAGGAGGGCATCGCCCAGCACGGTGCCGTAGCCGACCTCATCGTTGCAGGCGATGGTCCTGCGATGGTGCACGAAACGCACGGTTGCGCCGATGATGATCAGGATCCCCAGCGCGATCAGCGCGAGTCCGACGACCTGCGCCGCGTGCAGGTGATGATGTGCCGCGGCCGTGGTCAATGCGCCGGCGTTCGCCGTCGTGTTCGCCGAGCCGGAATGCCCGAGGTATGCGAGGAACAGGTCGAAGCGCTCGACCAGGAAACCGAACGCCATGATCGCGACGGCCGTACGCACCCAGGCGAGGTAGGTACGTTCGTTGGCGGCGTAGTCGCGGAAGCGGGGGATCATTGGGTGCTTTCAAATGTGCGATAAAACCAGTGTCCCGGCCGGCCATCGAGAGGAAGCGAGTCGCCAAACGGGTTTGTTTCAAGCTCGGGGAAATAGTAAATGGCGCTGCCACTCCCGTGGCTGGCGATTCCTTGGGAAGTCAGGACAAATGTGGCACTCACCGGGCCGTACTTTCCATGGGGCTCTTCGTTGCTCACGTTCACCCAAAGAATATCCACGGGTTTCAAACCACCAGCAATTTTGCTCTTTGCGGCGCAACTAAGAGTGTCGTCCGTGCTACGTATAACGTCGCCGTTGGGATAGATTGAAATGGTGCCGTTCCCGGTGCATTGAGCAATTTCGGCCATGAGAGTTCTGAAGTAGTCCTGATGCACGGCGAAAAAGTGCCGCGCTTGCTCGGACGTGAAGTTGTCATTTCCGGAGCAACTGGTAACGACTACCAACAAGCAGTAACCGAGGACCCTGATCGAATCGCGGAGCATTGGAATCTCGCGAATGCGTAGCCGGATGCATCGTCATAGGCTGGGCTGACGAGCCCAGCAGCGGCGTTGTGGTGAGCAGGGCTTTGCAGCCCAGCCTACAACAGCTCGGGGCTCGTGATTACGCCGCCTTTGCCCTCACCGCCAGCGCCTCCAGCAACTGCTCGGCGGCGCGCAGGCGTTCGGTCGCACCGGGCAGTTCCATGACGACGCGCAGCTTGTCCTGGCCGTCCAGCTTGTAGACGCGCGGCTGCTGCTGGATCAGGCGCAGGATCGTCATCGGTTCGATGTCCGGCTTGTCGCGGAAGAACACGCGGCCGCCATTCGGGCCGAGGTCCAGCTTGCGGATGCCCATCGGCGTGGCGCGCAGTTTCAACGCCGCGATCGCGAACAGGTTCTTGACCTGCTGCGGCAGCAGGCCGAAGCGATCGATCATCTCCACCTGCAATTCGCGGAGGGCGAAGTCGTCGCGCGCGCCGGCGATGCGCTTGTACAGCGTGAGTC
>DASSFA010000296.1:0-6457 GCA_035694895.1 Rhodanobacteraceae bacterium
GGTGCGCGCGCCGGTTCCGGGCCACGACCTCACGCTCAGCATCGACAGCCGCATCCAGTACCTCGCCTACACCGCGCTCGCACAGGCGGTGGAGAAACATCACGCCGCGTCGGGTTCGATGGTGATCCTCGATCCGCGCGACGGCGAAGTGCTGGCGATGGTGAACGTACCTTCCTACAACCCGAATGCATTGGACGGCAGCGAGCCGGCGGCGCGCCGCAACCGCGCGGTCACCGACGTGGTGGAACCGGGCTCGACGATGAAGCCCTTCACCATCGCCACCGCGCTGGAATCGGGCAAGTGGACGCCGACCACCAAGATCGATACCACGCCCGGCACGTTCACCCTGAACGGTCACCTGATCCGCGACGACAGCAACAATGGACTGATCGACGTCACCCACGTCATCACGGATTCCAGCAACGTCGGTGCATCGAAGATTTCCCTGACGTTGACCGCGGATCAGATGTACGACCTGTTCAGCCGGTTCGGGTTCGGCCACAGCACCGACAGCGGCTTTCCCGGCGAGGTGTCGGGCTATCTGCCCGCGCCCAGGAGCTGGGGGCAGTTCGTCAAGGCGACGATCTCGTTCGGCTACGGCCTCAACGTGACGCCCTTGCAACTCGCGCGCGCTTACGGGGCGATCGCCGAAGGCGGCGAGATCCGCGAGCCGACCTTCGTCAAGGGTGCGGACAATCCCGGGCACGCGATCATCGATCCGACCATCGCGCATGAAGTGATGCAGATGCTGAAGACGGTGGTGTCGCCGGACAGCACCGCGCCGCAGGCGGCCGTGCCCAACTACACCGTCGCGGGCAAGACCGGCACCGCGCACATCGCGATCGCCGGCGGCTACGCGCCGAATCGTTACACCGCGCTTTTCTGCGGAATCATCCCGGCCGACAACCCGCGCCTCGTCGGAGTCGTCGTGATCCGCGACGCGGGGCAGGGCGGCATGTATTTCGGCGGCCTGGTCTCCGCGCCGGTATTCAGCCAGGTGATGACGGGAGCGATGCGCCTGCTGGACGTGCCGCCGGACAATGTGCAGCGCTGGTACACCGGCGCGCCGCAGCCGGCGACACCGATTGCGCGTACCCCCGTCGCCGATGTGCGCAAATCGCCGCAGGAGGCCGGCCCATGAGCGCCGCGCAACGCGCCATGCGCCTCGACGATCTGCTGCGTGGCATCGCGGAGGTGCCGCGCGGCGGGGACATCGTCGTATCCGGGCTGACCCAGGATTCGCGTGCAGCACGCGCGGGCGACGCCTTCATCGCGCTGCACGGCGCGCGGGCGCACGGCATCGCGTTTGCGGGAACGGCCGTGGCGCAGGGCGCTGTTGTCGTGCTCGCCGAAAAGCCGGGAGACGGGAGACGGGAGACGGGAGACGGAACGCCGGTGCTCTGGATCGAAAACCTTCGCATCCACCTCGGCGAAATCGCCGCACGTTTCTTCGATCGTCCGTCGGAAGCTATGACGCTGATCGGCGTCACCGGCACCAACGGCAAGACCTCGACGGTGCAGTTGCTGGCGCAAGCGTTCACCAGGCTCGGCCAACGCGCCGCGACCATCGGCACGCTCGGCGCGGGCATGCATGGTGCACTGCAGGCCGGCGAGCGCACCACGCCGGATGTGATCAGCGTGCACGCATTGCTGGCGCAGTTCCGCGACGCGGGTGCGACGCGCGTGGCGATGGAAGTGTCCTCGCATGCACTCGAGCAGCATCGGGTGGACGCCGTCGCCTTCGACGTCGCAGTGTTCACCAATCTCACCCGCGATCACTTGGATTACCACGGCACGATGGAAGCCTACGGGGCGGCGAAAGCCAGGCTGTTCGCCTGGCCGCGCCTGCGCGCGGCGGTGATCAACGTGGACGATGCGTTCGGGCGCGAGCTTTCGTCGAATCTCTCGTCCTCGGTCACGCGGCTGCGCTACGCGGTCGAGAACGATGACGCGGAATTGCGCGCATCCGACGTGCACACCCATTCCGATGGCATCGATTTCCACCTGCGCACGCCGTGGGGCTCGGGTGCGATCCACAGCCGCCTGCTCGGACGCTTCAACGTAGCCAATCTGCTGGCGGTCGCCGGCGCGCTCGGCGCGCTGGATGTTTCGTTCGACCGGATCCGGGACGTGCTGCAAACGCTGGAACCGGTGACCGGACGCATGAGCCGCCTCGGCGGCGGCGCCTGCCCGCTGGTCGTCGTGGATTACGCGCACACGCCGGATGCGCTGCTTCAGGCGCTGACCACGTTACGCGCGCATTGCGGGGGAAAGCTGATCTGCGTGTTCGGTGCGGGCGGCGACCGCGATGCCGGCAAGCGCCCGCAGATGGGCGCGATCGCGGAAGGCCATGCAGACGTCTGCATCGTCACCGATGACAACCCGCGCGGCGAAGACGGCGACGCGATCGTGGCCGGCATCCTTGCCGGCTTCGCGCAGCCGCAGCGCGCGCGCGTCATGCGCGATCGCGCTCGCGCGATCGCGCTGGCGCTGGAAGATGCGGGCGCGGGCGACGTGGTGCTGATTGCCGGCAAGGGCCACGAGGCGTATCAGGAAAGCGCGGGCGTGAAGCGTCCGTTCGACGACTTTGCGATTGCCCGGTCGGCACTGGAGGCAAGGCCATGTTGAGCCTGCGCCTTTCCGAAGTGGCCCTGTGGACGCGCGGCACGCTGCACGGCGCGGATGCTCCCGTGCGCGGCGTGTCCACCGATTCGCGCAAGGTCGCCGCGGACGAATTGTTCGTCGCCTTGAAAGGCGAGCATCACGATGGCCATGAGCATCTCGCGCAGGCCGCCGGGCGCGGAGCGTCCGGCGCGCTGGTGATGCGCCGGGTGAACAGCGATCTGCCGCAGGTGGTCGTGGCCGACACGCTGCTGGGACTTGGCGACCTCGCCAGCGCGGTGCGTGCGAAGCGACGCGCGCGCGTGGTAGGTATCACCGGCTCCAATGGCAAGACCACGGTAAAAACGCTCACCGCCTCCATCCTGCAGCGCCACGGGCGCACGCACAGCAACGCGGGCAATTTCAACAACGAGATCGGCTTGCCGCTTTCACTTCTCTCGATGCCGCGGGACAGCGAGTACGCGGTAATGGAGATGGGCGCGGGCAAGCCCGGCGACATCGCCTACCTCGCCGCCATCGCGCGGCCCGAAGTCGGCCTCGTCAACAACATCGCGCCGGCGCATCTTGAACGCATGCGCACACTGGAAGGCGTGGCCGAAACCAAGGGCGCGCTGTACCAGGCGCTGCCCGCGGACGGCACGGCGATCATCAATGCCGACGACGCGTTCGCGGATTTCTTCTCGGGACTCGCCGGTTCGCGGCGGGTGCTGCGCTTCGGTTTTTCAGCGAAAGCCGACGTGCGCGCCGAAAACATCCTGCTGGAACCGGAACGCAGCGCATTCAAGCTGGTGACGCCCGCCGGTTCGCAAGCCGTGCAATTGCCGCTTCCGGGCCGCCACAACATCGGCAACGCATTGGCGGCGGCGGCCATCGCGCACGCGTTGGACGTACCACTCGCGACCATTGTTGACGGGTTGCAGAACGCGCCGACCGTCGGCGGTCGCCTCCGCAAACAAGTCGCGGCGGGCGGCTGGAGCGTGATCGACGACAGCTACAACGCCAATCCAGGTTCCACTGGCGCGGCCATTGCCACGCTGGCCTTGCAGCCTGGGGAGCGCTGGCTGGTGCTGGGCGACATGGCGGAGCTCGGCAGCGACGCCGCGGCCATGCACGCGCAGATCGGGAAGCAGGCGCATGACGCCGGCATCGAAAAGCTGTTCGCGGTCGGCACGCTGTCCGCGCACGCGGCGCAGGCGTTCGGCCCGGATGCACACCACTTCGCGACGCGGGCGGAACTGATCGCCGCGTTGCGCACGCAACTGCACGCGGGAGTGAGCGTGCTGGTCAAGGGTTCGCGTTCCTCGGCAATGGAAAACGTGGTCGCGGCACTGCTGGGCGGTGACGGAGGAGGCACGCGACATGTTGCTTGAGCTGGCGCTCTGGCTGGAGCGCCATTACGGCGCGTTCCGGCTGTTCGAGTACATCACCTTCCGCACGATCCTGGCGGCGCTCACTGCACTCGCTGTGTCGCTGCTGGCCGGGCCGAAGGTGATCCGCCGGCTGACGGAGATCAAGGTCGGGCAGGTGATCCGCCGCGAGGGCCCGCAATCGCATTTCTCCAAGGCCGGCACCCCGACGATGGGCGGCGCTCTGATCCTGGCCGCGATCCTGATCGCGACCGTGCTGTGGGCCGACCTGAAGAATCGTTACATCTGGGTGGTGCTGGTGGTGACGCTGGCTTTCGGCGTGATCGGTTTCTACGACGATTACCGCAAGCTGGTGCTGCGCGACTCGCGTGGCCTGCCGGCGCGCTGGAAATACCTGGCGCAATCCATCATCGGCCTCGCCGCGGCGGTGTTCCTGTTCCACACCGCCGACGTGCCGGCGGCGACCTCGCTGTTCGTGCCGCTGTTCAAGCAGGTTGCACATCCGCTCGGCGTGGTGTTCGTGGTGATCGCCTATTTCTGGATCGTCGGGTTCTCCAATGCGGTGAACCTGACCGATGGCCTGGACGGCCTTGCGATCATGCCGAGCGTTCTCGTCGCCGGCGCGCTTGGCGTGTTCGCGTACCTGTCGGGCAACGCGGTGTTCTCGAATTACCTCGGCATACCCAGCATTCCCGGCGCCGGCGAACTGGCCGTGTTCTGCGGCGCGCTGACCGGCGCGGGTCTGGGATTCCTGTGGTTCAACACTTATCCCGCGCAGGTGTTCATGGGCGACATCGGCGCGCTCGCTGTGGGCGCCGCGCTCGGCTGCGTGGCCGTGGTGGTGCGCCAGGAAATCATCCTGCTGGTGATGGGCGGCATATTCGTGGTGGAGACCGCATCCGTGATGCTGCAGGTGGCGAGCTTCAAGCTGACCGGCAAGCGGCTGTTCCGGATGGCGCCGATCCATCACCACTTCGAGCTGAAGGGCTGGCCGGAGCCGCGCGTGATCGTGCGCTTCTGGATCATTTCGGTGGTGCTGGTGCTTATTGGTTTGGCGACTTTGAAGGTGCGGTGATGGAGACGATCCTGGTTGCCCTCACCCCACCATCCGCTCCGCGGATGGTCCCCCCCTCTCCCGCTACGCGGGCGAGGGATGTCGGCCGGCAGCCTGCGGCTGTCGATATTTTCATTCGGGTGAGTTGAGTGTTCGATTTTCTCGGCCAATCGCAGGCGGTTCGCAAGCACGGCGCGCAGGGCCGCTATGACCCGTGGCTGCTCGCAGCCGGCGTCGCGCTGGCCGCGTTCGGCGTGGTGATGGTCGCGTCCAGTTCGATCGCGGTGGCCGACGGCCAGCACATCGGGGAGTTCTATTACCTCAAGCGGCACGTGCTGTTCCTGGCACTGGGCGGCGCGATGGCGCTGGCCCTGATGAGGGTCGAGCTGCGGCTGATGGAGAAGTACGCGTTCGGCGCGATGCTGCTCGGCTTCGCGCTGTTGCTGATGGTGTTCGTCCCGCATTTCGGCATGCGCATCAACGGCGCGCGCCGCTGGATCAACCTGGTCGTGATCGGATTCCAGCCGGTCGAAGCGGTGAAGCTGATCATCGTGCTGTACCTGGCCAGCTATCTGGTGCGCCATCGCGAGGGCGTGGAGCGCAACTTCTTCGGCGTGGTCAAGCCGATCGGCGTTGCGGCCGTCACCGCCGCCCTGTTGCTGGCGCAACCGGATTTCGGTTCGGCCGCGCTGATCGCTGCCGTCACGGTCGGCATGGTCTGGCTGGCCGGCGCACGCATGCGCAATCTGATGATCCTCGGCGCGCCGCTTGTTCCGGTTGCGATGTATCTGGCGCTCTCCACCGACTACCGCGTGAAGCGGCTGACCTCGTTCCTCGATCCGTGGAAGGATCCGTTCAACGACGGCTTCCAGTTGACGCAGGCGCTGATCGCGGTCGGCCGTGGTGAGTGGTTCGGCGTGGGGCTCGGCGGCAGCGTGCAGAAACTTTTTTACCTGCCGGAGGCGCACACCGATTTCATCCTCGCGGTGATCGGCGAGGAACTGGGGCTTGCCGGGATCGTGTTCGTGCTCGGCCTGTTCGCACTGTTGGTCGGGCGTGGATTGATGCTCGGCCTGCGCGGCGTCGAAGTCGGGCAGCGTTTTGCGGGCTACGTCGCCTTCGGCATCTCGCTGATGATAGGCCTGCAGGCGCTGGTGTCGGTCGGCGTGAACCTCGGCGTGCTGCCGACCAAGGGACTCACGCTGCCGCTGATCAGCTCCGGCGGCTCCAGCGTGCTGATGACCTGCGTGATGCTGGGCGTGCTGCTGCGTGCCAGCTTCGAAATCCATCGCGCGGAAGACGCGCGCCGCATGGCCACGCGCGTCGCGGCGCCACGTCCGCCGGCGGCCGCGCCGGCGCAGCCGCTGCCGCTCGCCGCGCGCGGCCGTGTCGAACCGCACATCGGGCAGGTGCA
>DASSFA010000297.1:0-7042 GCA_035694895.1 Rhodanobacteraceae bacterium
ACGAACGGCAGGCGGACGCCGGCATGGATCGTGAAGTAATCCACGCCCTGCTCGGCCTGTTCGACCAGCGTGTCGCGGAACAGCTCCCAGGTGAGATCCTCGGCGATGCCGCCGACCTTCTCCAGCGCCTGGTAGATCGGCACCGTGCCGATCGGCACCGGCGAGTTGCGCAGGATCCATTCGCGCGTCTCGTGGATGTGCTTGCCGGTGGAGAGATCCATCACGGTGTCGGCGCCCCAGCGGATCGCCCACACCATCTTCTCGACTTCTTCCGCGATGGAACTCGTCACCGCCGAGTTGCCGATATTGGCGTTGATCTTCACCAGGAAATTGCGGCCGATAACCATCGGCTCGCTTTCCGGATGATTGATGTTGTTCGGCAGGATCGCGCGACCGCGCGCGATCTCATCGCGCACGAATTCCGGCGTGATGGTTTGCGGGATGGCCGCGCCAAACGACTGGCCGCGATGCTGCTTCAGCAGGCCCGAGTCGCGCAGCGCGTCCAGCCGCTGGTTCTCGCGGATCGCCACGAACTCCATTTCCGGCGTGACGATGCCGCGCCGGGCGTAGTGCATCTGGGTGACGTTCGCGCCCGCCTTCGCGCGACGCGGTTTGGGCAGGTTCGGAAAACGTACGTCGGCCAATTCGCGTGCGTTGGCATGCCGGCGCGTGAACGGTGAGGTGAAATCTGCCAGCAGTTCGGTATCGCCGCGCTCTGCAATCCAGCGCGCACGCAATGCGGGCAGGCCGGCTGCAAGATCCACCGAATAATCCGGATCGGTGTACGGACCGGAGGTGTCGTAGACGGTGAACGGCGCGTTGGCTTCGGCGCCGAAGCTGGACGGCGTGTCGGCCAACGCGATTTCGCGCATCGGTACGCGCAGGTCATCACGGCTGCCGCGCACATACAGCTTGCGCGAACCGGCGATCGGGCGCGTGACATCCGCGGTCAGCGCCTGGGTGGCGCGCAGGAGTTCGGATACAGCAGCATTCATGACGCGCTCCGTCGCGTAGACGATAGACGATTATAGAGTGCGGCTTCGCTTGTAGGAGCCGCTCGGCGAAGACCCCGTCCGCGAAAGCTCAAGGACGTCGTCCGTAGCAAAGAGTGGCCGCGCGCAGGCCGCCCCGGAATATCTCTCTCCAGGACGCGTTCCTACCTACGCTTGGTATAAGCGCGCAAAAACATCTCCACCGCCGCTTCCGCGGTGGCGATCACTTCGCGCTCGAAGGTGTCCTGACAACCGACGCAGCCGAACAGGCGCATCGCGTGCAGGTCGCCTTTCAGCAGTGCGAGGAACTGGCCAGCCGCGCGGCCCGGATCACCGATTTCCAGTTCGCCGCGCTGCGAGGCCACGACAAGGAAGCGCTCCATCTTGGCGCGCACGCGCGCCGGACCTTCCTCCCACAGCAGTTGGCCGAGCCGCGGATTGCCCTGCCGGCAATCGCCAAGGATCGCGCGCCAGGTGCCGATCGCGGCCGGATCGGTGACCGCACGCGCGTGCGCGTGCGCAATCGCCAGAAGCCGTTCACGCAGGGAGCCGCTCGAACTCTCGAAGATGCTGTCGGGCAATGCCTGCCGGCAGGAATCACGCAAGGATTCGCGGAACAGCGAGTCCTTGTCGCCGAAATGGCTGTACACGGTGAGCTTGGAAACACCCGCTTCGGCGGCAACCGCATCCATGCTGGTGCCTTCATAGCCGTGCTGCGGAAACAGGCGCTTGGCCGCGTCCAGGATGGCGGCGCGCTTCTCCATGTCCTTGGGCCGGCCGGGGCCGGTCGTGCGGGCGGTGACAGCGGTCATGTGAAGGCGGCGATCCGGGTGGCAGGGGGATATTGTTTATTATACGGCCAAGTTCATATTTACCAAGGCCGGGATCCGCAACCAACCGGACGGGTTCAGCATCCGAGCAGACGCGGAGTTGTCCGCGCACGAGCACGCGAACGTCCGCGGACAACGCACGACACGCGAAACGTGGTGCACACGTTGTGGCACGGGCTTTGCTGAAAGCACGCGCGGACGCCATGACCAACGTCACGCGCGCGCGGTGACTTCCGGCACTTAATGGCGATGGCGCGCGCGGCGGAGCCTAGGCACGGCCCGCGCTGTTATGCTTTTACGTCTTTTCCGAACACTCTTCGCAAACCATGGCCAAGTTCTCTCAAGCAATGGACCTCACCCGCGCGCGCCGCAACATGGTCGAGAACCAGGTGCGCCCGTGGGAGGTGCTGGATGCGCGCGTGCTCGAGGTGCTCACCGAACTGCCGCGCGAATCGTTCGTGTTGCCGGCCTACCACGCCCTGGCGTACGCGGACCTGGCACTGCCCCTCGCGCACGGCGAGGTGATGATGAAGCCGATCGTCGAGGGCCGCATCCTGCAGGCGCTGGACATCCAGCCCGACGATGAGGTCCTGGAGATCGGCACCGGCTCCGGCTATCTCACCGCTTGCATGGCCAGGCTCGGCAGGCATGTGGTCAGCGTGGAGCGGCACGCGGATTTCGTGGAGACCGCGCGCGCGCGGCTGGGCAATGTCGGTATCGGGAACATCGAGCTGGTCAATTCGGACGCGCTGCGCGATTTCGATCCCGGCCGCACGTTCGATGCGATCGCGGTGACCGGTGCGGTCGCGGAAGTTCCGCAGCGTTTCCGCGACTGGCTGAAAGTCGGCGGTCGCCTGTTCGTGGTGGTCGGCGTGGAGCCGGCCATGCGCGCGCTGCTGCTGCACCGCGAAGCCGACGGCGCGCTCAGCGAGGAGCGGCTGTTCGAAACCGATCTTCCGTATCTCGCCGGCGCCGAGCCGGTTCGGGAATTCAACCTGTAACCGTTGCGAACCCGGCGTTGCGACGCCGACAAGGAATTTGCATGAGCCGTAGCAAATTGGCGCTGCTGGTGATGGCCTGCCTGGGTGCATCCAGTGCACACGCGGAAAACCTGATGGACGCCTACCGCCAGGCCCGCCAGTCCGACCCGGTCCTGCAGCAGGCCGAGGCGCAGCGTCGCGCGATTTCGGAGAACGTCAACCAGGCCTGGGCCGTGCTGCTGCCGCAGATCAGCGCGCAAGGCAACTTCTCCGACTCGCACGGCACCAATACCAGCAACCAGCCGGTCAACAGCGGCAGCGGCTTCCAGGTATTCGCCACGCGCAGCAGCTCCAGCACCCGCAATTTCGACAAGAGCGCCACCCTCAACCAGACGATCTTCGACTTCGGCAAGTTCGCTTCCGTGAGCGCGGCCCATGCGCAGCGCGCGAGCGGCGAGGCCAATTACCAGGCCGCCGAACAGGACCTGATCCTGCGCACGGCGACGGCCTATTTCAACGTGCTCACGGCGGAGGACGAGCTGCGCTTCGCGCAGGCCAACGAGCAGGCGCTGGCCAAGCAGTTGGACCAGGCGCAGCAGCGCTTCAACGTCGGCCTGTCGGCGATCACCGACGTGGATGCGGCCAAGGCCCAGCACGATGCCGCCGCTGCCGCCGTGATCCAGGCGCAAAACGTGGTGTTCGACGATCGCGAGGCGCTGAGCCAGATCACCGGCCAGCCGGTCGGCGAACTCAGGAAGCTTACGGACAACCTGCCGCTCGACAAGCCGCAGCCCGACGCGATTGATGCATGGGTGGACCTCGCCTTGCGCAGCAACCCGGCCCTGCAGTCGCAGCGCGATCAGGTCAACGCCTTCAATCACGACATCACCGTCGCGCGTGCCGGCCACCTGCCGACCCTGAATGCGCAGGTGAGTTACACCAACTCGCCGGCGTGGGGTGACCAGACCGGCACTTCCATTCCGGGCAGCGTGCATTTCGACAGCGGCCGCCGCGACACCATCGTCGGGCTGGTGTTGCAGGTGCCGATCTTTTCCGGCGGGTTCACGCAGTCTCGGGTGCGCCAGGCGGTGGCGCAACGCGACGAGCAGGCCGACATCCTCGAGCAGGACCGCCGCAACGTGATCCGCAACACGCGCAGCGCGTTCAATGCGATCGAAGCCGGCATCAGCGAAGTGGAAGCGCAGAAGCAGGCAGTGATCTCCGCGCAAAAAGCCTTGGAAGCGACCCAGGCCGGTTTCGAAGTCGGCACCCGCACGATCGTCGACGTGCTGATCAGCCAGCAGAACCTGTTCCAGGCGCAGAGCAACTATTCGCAGGCGCGGCACGCGTTCGTGATCAACCAGCTCACACTCAAGGACGCGGCCGGCACGCTGGACGTGAAGGATCTGGAGGCAGCGAACGCGTTGCTCCAGTAGGGCGGGTCTTGACCCGCCGGACCTGCGCCCCTCAGGCTCATCGCGGCTGGCGGAAACGGGCTTCGACCGACAGCTACGCCCCTGTTTCAAGCTCCTTTGCGGGCGGGTCAAGGCCCGCCCTGCGCCGCGCATAGATCCGCTCGATCAGGATCATCGTGCGGCGCACCGCGCCGCGCTCGCGCGCGAACACCATCCGCGCATTGGCGCCCATCCGGTGGCGCAGCGGCGCGTCGCGCAGCAATTCCAGCACGACCGGCCCCAATTCGTCCGGCGCCTCGATGCGGCGCGCACCGCCGCTCCCGATCAGGCTGCGCGTGATCTCCTCGAAATTGAAGGTGTACGGACCGACCAGCACCGGCCTCGCCAGCGAAGCCGGCTCCAGCACGTTGTGGCCGCCGATCGGCACCAGGCTGCCGGCCACGAAGGCAAGATCGCTGGCCGCGTAATAGCGCATCATCGCGCCCATCACGTCGATCACGAAGCACTGGCAATTCGCGTCCGGCTTGTCGGCACCATTGTGGGTGCAAGTGCTGAAGCCGAGATTGCGCGCGGATTGCTCGACCGCACGGAAGCGCTCCGGATGCCGCGGCGCGATCAGCAGCAACGCATCGGGCAGGCGATGCAGCACTTCCACATGCGCCTGCAGCACGGCCAGTTCCTCGCCTTCATGGGTACTGGCCGCGAACCACACCGGCCGCGCCTCGCCCCAGCAATGACGCAGGGCCTCGCCGCGCTCGCGCACGCCCTGCGGGATCGGCATGTCGAATTTCAGATTGCCGGCGATGCTGAGCCTGGCCGGATCCGCGCCCAACGTGCGGTAACGGCGCGCGTCCGCATGCGATTGCGCGGCGATATGGTCCACGTTGCCCAACGCCTGCTCTACCAGGCGATGGATCGGCGAATAGGCGCGCAATGAGCGCTCCGACAACCGCGCATTGGCGATCACCAGCGGGATGCCGCGCCGACCACATGCATGGAAGAGATTCGGCCAGATCTCCGTCTCCATGATCACCGCGAGACTCGGCCGGATGCAGTCGAGGAAGCGCCGCACCGCGCGCGGCAGATCGTACGGCAGGTAGACGTGGAACACCTCGTCGCCCAATTGTGCGCGCACGCGCTCCGAGCCCGTCGGCGTCACCGTGGTCACGACCATCGGCAGTTGCGGGTAGCGGCGACGCAGCGCGCGGATCAGCGGCAGCGCGGCATTGACCTCGCCCACGGACACGGCATGCACCCAGATGCTGTCGCGCAGCCCTTGCGCCGGGAAGTGCCCGAAGCGCTCCCGCCAGCGCGCGAAATAGCCGTGGTAATGCAGGCCGCGCGCGACCAGCCGCAGCACGATCACCGGCGTGGCGAGATAGATCGCGATGGTGTAGAGGAATCGCAGCATGGAACGAGTCTGGCAAGGCCGCGCGAGTATAGCGACCGCGGTTGATATGATCGCGCGCTCATGCAAAAGCCTCCGTTCACGCTTTCGCTGCTCGCCCCCCGCAACTGGCCGGCCTGGCTGGGCGCCGCATTGCTGCGGTTGATGGTGCTGCTTCCGCATCGCGCGATCCTGAGCCTGGGTGCGGCATCCGGCGCGCTGCTCGCCCCTCTGTTGCGTGCACGCCGGCGCGTGGTCACCCGCAACCTGGAGCTGTGCTTCCCGGAACTGGACGAAGCCGCACGCGCGAAGCTGCGTTCCGAAGCGCTGCGCGACATGGGCGTGATGCTGGGTGAGTTCGCGCTCGGCTGGATGGCTTCCGACCGCAAGCTTTCGAAATTGCCGGTGCGAATCGAAGGCCTGGAGCATCTGCAGGCCCTGCGCGAACAGGGCCGCGGCGCCTTGCTGGTCGGCGGGCATTTTTCGCATCTGGAACTGTGCGCGCGCCTGATCTCGCGGCGGCTGCGCATCGCCGGGATGTACCGGCGCATGGATTCGGACGTGTTCGAATGGATCGTGCTGCGCGCGCGCCTGGGCTACGCCGACACCATGTTCGACAAGGACGCGCTGCGCGCCACGGTGAAATACATGAAGCACGGCGGCATCGTCTGGTACGCCCCCGACCAGGACATGCGCGGCAAGGACAGCGTGTTCGCGCCGTTCTTCGGCGTCCCGGCCTCCACCATCACCGCCACGCATCGTCTTGCGCGCCTTTCCGGCGCAGCGGTGATCCCGTTCTTCCATCGCCGCGAGGACGATGGAAGTTACTCGTTGCGGCTGGAGCCGCCGCTGCAGGATTTCCCGACCACCGACGTCATCGCCGATACGACCCGCGTCAACGCGCTGATCGAGCGCATGGTGCGCGAAGCCCCCGCGCAATACCTGTGGGCGCACAAACGCTTCAAGACCCGCCCGCCAGGCGCGCCGCCGGTGTATTGAGCGGCGCGGGGCAGTCACTCGCGATAGCTGCTGAATACGTAATCGTGAGCTTTCTGCGAGGCGTGACACGAGAAGCATGCCGTCGCGGCCTTGTCGCCGACCATGCGTTGGTCGTGGCTGTCGCCCTTGAATGCCTCGAAACCCCAGCCGCCCGTCTCGGCGTAGCGTTTGCCGTCGCGCACCATCACGCCCACGAACTTGCGCTCGCCGCCGGTCACTGCGTGATCGGCGGAATCGGCCGCCTGCAGGTCGAATGCGATTTCCGCACCGTCCGGGAAATGCCCGCTGCGATAACCCTGCAGAGCGCGATCGTTCGCGTACAGGTTGTGCAAACCACCGAAACTCGCGTACAGCAGATGGCCCGGTTCGATCAGCATGGATTTGACATGCGTCCAGTGCCGGTAACCCTGCGGGTAGGCGATGCCGCGATCACCGGCCG
>DASSFA010000298.1:0-3693 GCA_035694895.1 Rhodanobacteraceae bacterium
GCTTTGGCCGGTGGACGACTCGCATGCAAAACTGTCCGCGGCATGGCTGATCGAAGCGGCCAAATTCAAGGGCGCGCGCGAGGGCGATGCCGGCATTTCCGATCGCCACGCGCTGGTGCTGGTCAACCACGGCCACGCGAGCGGCCAGCAACTGTGGGCGCTGGCGCAGCGCGTGCGCGAAGGCGTGGGTGCCCGCTTCGGAGTAATGCTGGAGCCGGAGCCGCGGGTGATCGGGGCTGTGGTGTAGGAGAGCGCCTGCGCGCGACTCGTGACACCATCCCCACCCAGCCTCCCCCGTGAGGGGGAGGACTCGCGCGCCGGCGCGCTCCTGCAAATCACGGGAAGGAAGGTCCGATGAATTTTCGCCTGCTCAAACTGCTTGTCCTCTCGCTGCTGTTCGCACTCTCGCCGCTCGCGCTCGCCAGGCCGGATGCGGTAGCCACGACTCGACCCGATGTCACGCGCGCGACGCTGGACAACGGCCTGCGCGTCGTGATCGTGCGCGACACGCTCAGTGCCATGGTGACCACGCAGATCACCTACCTCGCCGGCGGCTACGAAACGCCGAAAGGATTCCCCGGCACGGCGCACGCACTGGAGCACATGATGTTCCGCGACGCCAAGGGCCTGACCGGGGCGCAGTTGAACGAGATGACCGGCAAGATGGGCGGCGACAACAACGCGTTCACCACCGCGGATGCGACGCAGTATTACTTCGTGGCGCCGGCGCAGTACCTGGACATCCTGCTGCACATCGAGGCCACGCGCATGCGCGGTGCGCTGCTGACCGCCAAGGACTGGCAACTCGAGAAAGGCGCGATCGAACAGGAAGTCTCGCGCGACATTTCCGATCCGGGTTTCCTCGCCTTCGAGAAGGCCGAGGCTGCGTTATACGGCGGCACCGGTTATGAATTCGATCCGCTCGGCACGCGGCCCACGTTCGACAAGACCACGGCCGACGTGCTGCATGGTTTCTACAACAACTGGTACGTGCCCAACAACGCGATCTTCGTGATCGTGGGCGACGTGGACCCGCAGGCGACGCTCGCCAAGGTGAAGGAGTTGTTCGGCAAGATTCCCAGCCACGACACGCCGGAGCCCACGCCGGTTGTGCTGCAGCCGGTGAAGCCGCAGACGATCCGCAGCAGCACGCCGCAGGGTACCGGCACCGTGCAATTCCTTTATCGCATGCCGGGAATGCGCACCGATGACTATGCCGCGGTACAAATCCTGATGGACGTGCTCAACAATCCGCGCAGCGGACTGTCCGAACTCGCCGCGCAAGGCAAGGTACTGAGCGCGGATGCGCAATTGCAGCCGTTCACGCGCGGCGGCATCGGCGCGCTGGAGGTTGGTTTCCCGAAAGGCGGCGACGCGAAGCAGGCGCAAGCCCATCTGCAGGACGTGGTGGACGCGCTGCTCAAGAACGGCGTCTCGCCGGAGCTGGTGGACGCGGCCAAGCGCCAGGAAGCCGCGCAGGCGGAGTTCCAGAAGAACAGCGCGGTGACGCTGGCCAGCGCGTGGTCGCAGGCGCTGGCCTGGCAAGGCCTGGATTCGCCCGAGGAAGCACAGGCGCAACTCGCCAAGGTCACCGTGGCCGATGTCAACCGCGTCGCGCGCGAATACATCAAGCCGGACGCACGCATCACCGTGGTGCTGACGCCCAGTGAAACCGGCGAGCGTCCTCCGGAAAGTTCCGGATTCGGTGGCAGCGAGAAATTCGCCGGCAACGACAAGCTGGACGTGCCATTGCCGGAATGGGCCGCGCAGTCGCTCGGCAAGCTCGAGATGCCGCACTGGACGCTCGATCCGGTCCGCATGAAGCTTGCCAACGGCATCACCCTGATCGTGCAGCCGGAGACGATCAGCAAGACCGTCACCGTGGTCGGCCACATCGACCACGACGATCACATTCAGGAGCCGAAGGGGCAGGACGGCGTGGGCCGCGTGCTCGACTCGCTGTTCGACTACGGGACCACGACGCTCGACCGCAACGCCTTCCACAAACAGCTGGATGCGATCGCAGCCAACGAATCCGGCGGCGCGGATTTCGCTCTGGCCGTGCCCAGCGGCGACTTCGATCGCGGCATGCAATTGCTCGCCGACAACGAACTGCATCCGGCGTTGCCGCCGGAAGCTTTCGCGGTGCAGCAGCGGATCCTCGCGCGCACGCTGGCGGGCGAACTGCAATCGCCGCAGTACAAGATGTTCCGCGCGCTGAAGACGGGCCTGCTGCCGGCGGGCGACCCCGGCCTGCGCCAGGCCACGCCTGAGAGCGTCAGCAAGCTGACGCTGCAGAACGCAAAGGATTATTTCGCGCAGGTCTATCGTCCGGACATGACCACGATGGTGGTGGTCGGCGACGTGACGCCAGCCCGGGCGGAAGCCACGGTCGAGAAGTATTTCGGCGCGTGGGAGGCAACCGGGCCGAAGCCGGACGTGATCCCGAAACCGGTGCCGCTGAATCCGCCGGGCTACACCTTGGTGCCCAATCCGTTCGCCTCCCAGGACCAGGTGCTGATCGGGCAGACACTGGACTTGAACCTGCACAACCCGGACCGTTACGCACTCACGCTCGGCAACGACGTGCTGGGCGGCAACGGCTTCGCCTCGCGGTTGATGGTGGACGTGCGCGTCAAGCACGGCTACGCCTATGGTGCCGGTTCCGGCATGCAGATCGACCGTTCGCGCTCTGTGTTCTACGTGCAGTACGGCAGCGACCCGGACAAGGTGGCGCTGGTGGACCAATTGGTACGCAACAACATCCGCGCGATGCAGGCCATGCCGGTCACCGCGACGGAACTCGACAACGCGCGGCAGTACGAGATCCGCTCGATTCCGGTGGACGTGTCCAGCGTCAACAAGATCGCGCGCGCGCTGCTGACCTGGAGCTACAAGGGCGAGCCGCTGAACCAGCCGATGGTCGCGGCGGAGCACTATCTGCACCTCACCGCGCGGCAGGTGCAGGATGCGCTCGGGAAATACCTGCACCCGAAGAACCTGGTACAGGTGGTGCAAGGACCGGCACCGGCGAAGCATTGAGCCTGCAGGAGGAGACTGCGTGTCGCTGGAGCGCAGTTCGAAGTTTTGGCACGCGATGCTTGAATGGATCGCGTGCCAAGACCGAGGGCAAGGCAGGATGCCGACCGGAGGGCTCGCAACGACGATTGCTTGCTAGCGCACTCGCGCTGCGCTCAGCCAGGCTGCGTCGCCGGCGCGGTTCTGCGCGAGGGCGGCCTGATATCCGGCAGGAAGGCCGCCAGCAATCCCAGCAGCGGCAGGAACGCGCAGACGTCGTACACGAACGTGATGCCGTAATGGTCGGCGATCACGCCGAGCACGGCTGCGCCGATGCCGCCCATCCCGAACGAAAAACCGTAGAACAGGCCTGACATCACGCCGATGCGGTGCGGCACCATGTCCTGCGCGTAGACGATGATCGCCGGGAACGCCGACGCGATGCCGATGCCGATCAGCACGCTCAAGGCGGTGGTCCATGCGAGCCCGACGTGCGGCAGCAGCAGCGTGAATGGCGCCACGCCCAGGATCGAAACCCAGATCACGGTCTTGCGGCCGATGCGATCGCCGATGGGCCCGACGATCAGGCTGCCCACGGCCACCGCGGCAAGGAACACGAACAGGTTGATCGTCGCATCCCGCGCGGTCAGGCCGAAACGGTGGATCAGGTAGAAC
>DASSFA010000299.1:0-8997 GCA_035694895.1 Rhodanobacteraceae bacterium
GGGCGTAGCCGCTTTGGCGGCTGCGCCGCGCGTTTCCGCCCAGCAGGCCGATCTGGATTGCAAGATGAGCTTCTCGGTGAGCGGCTGGTCGGCGATCTACAAACGCGCCGATGGCCATGGCGTGGTGACCTGCGAAAACGGCGAAACCATGCCCGTGCATATCCGCGTGCGCGGTGGCGGGCTCACTGCCGGCAAGTGGCGCATCGACAACGGAACCGGCAATTTCACCGACGTGCATCGCATCACCGATGTGCTGGGCGACTACGCCCAGGGCGAAGCCAATATCGGTGCGGTCAAGGCCGGGACCGCCCAGGTCCTGACCAAGGGCACCGTATCGCTGGCCCTGGCGGGCGTGGGTCAGGGCATCGACCTCGGCCTGTCGGGTGCGAAGTTCACCATCAGCCGCGCGGGCCGCGCGCACGAGATGCATCACGAGAAGTAAAGTAATCGACGAATCGCCGGCAGCCGACCGCCGCGGACCTGATCCCCGGCAACGGCAGCCGGCGATCCGCGTCGATCACGCCAATCCGGGCTTTCCCGGCTCGCCCGGTTCCGCGGCCCTCAAGCGCGCGCGCTTGCCGTGCTTGAGTTGTAGCATCGCGAGATCCGCCTGACGGTAGGCCTGTGCCAGCGACTGATCGCGATCGCGCAGGCCGGTGCCCAGCGTGGCCTCCACTTCGGCTTCCCGCAACGCGGCGTCGGCGCGCATGGCCAGCTGATCCAGTTCCATCGCGCCGACGTCGATCGCAAGCACGGCGAACTCGTCGCCGCCGATGCGCGCGACCGCATCGCCGTGGCGCACCACGCTGCCGAGCGCACGCGCGGCGCGCACCAGCAGTGCATCGCCGGCATCATGGCCCAGTGTGTCATTGATGATCTTGAGATTGTCCAGGTCGGCCATCAGCACGCCGGCACCGTGGCCATAGCGGCGACAGCGCGCGTCCTCGGCTTTCAGCAATCGCATCCAGCCGCGCCGGTTGTACGCACCCGTGAGCGGATCGGCGAGCGATTCAAGTTCGGCGCGCTCGGCGCGGCGAACGATTTCGGCAAGTTCGAGGTCGTGCTCGAGCAGCGTGCCGAGCAGACGCGACTGCAACCGCACCTGCGGCAGGTACGCGGCCAGCTCCGGCCCGCGCGGCGACGGATCGAAGCCGCACAGGGTCCCATACAAGCTCCCGTCGCTCCGCTGCAACGGCACGCCGATGTATGCGCGAATCGGCGCATCCCTCAGCAGCGGCGCATCGCGATAGAGCGGTTCCTTGAGTACGTCCGGCGCGGCGTGGGGCGCCCCGCCGCGGCTCATGCGCGCGCACAGGCTGTCCTGCCAGGGCAGGCGCGCGCCGGCGGGAAGGCCTTCGTGCCCGCCGTCGGTGGAAAGCAGCAGCCAGTTGTTGCCATCGGTGCGCGTGAAGGCCCACATCGCCATGCCGGTGTCGGCACGCAGGCGCGCGAGCACCGCACGGCAGGCCTGATCGAAATTCTCGAACGGACCCGACGTTTCCGGTGTGCCGCCGAGAGCGGCTGGTGGGCTGAGCGGCGGGGATGGCGCTGCTGCGAATTCCGCGCTGGTCATGCGGGAGTGCCTGTTCCTTCAGAGCTCGTGTGGTTTCCGTTCCACCCGCGCGCGGCTCGCAGCTTTGCGCGAATTTTCATTGTAGGCCGATTGCATCGCGATAGAGCGGATGCGTTCACAATCCGCCGCAGCCGTGGTTCAGTTCACAATTTGTATCAAGTGTGATGTGCACGTCATGCGCACACCGGATCCGGCGAAGGTGCGGGCCCGGATTGGGCGACGGCGATGGCCGGTGTTAACCTGATCGGCCGCGCGTGGAGGCCCGCATGCAAGACCTGCTGCTCCGCCTTAATCTCCCGAAACTGCCCGAACGCATCGCGCACTTCAGCCTGCGCCTCGCCGGCGCGGTCGTGCTGCTGGTGGTGGGCATCTGGATCATCGGTCGGCTGGCCAACCTGATGCGGCGCGGCCTGCAACGCGGCCATCTGGACCCCACCCTGATCGGCTTCCTGCGCAATGGCGTGTACGGCATCCTGATCGTGTTGCTGGTGGTCAGCCTGCTGCAACTGGTGGGATTGCCGAGCGCATCGTTGATCGCCGCGGTCGGTGCGGCCGGGCTGGCGATCGGCCTGGCGTTGCAGAGTTCTCTGTCGAACCTCGCCTGGGGCGTGCTGCTGATTTTGTTCAGGCCGTTCCGGGTGGGCGACTTCGTCCAGTTCGGAACGATCATGGGGACGGTCGAGCGCGTGGACCTGATGCAGACCTATCTGATCATGCCGGACAACAGGCAGGCGATCGTACCCAACGCCAAGGTCGGCGGTGACGCGATCATCAACTACAACCGGCTCGGCCAGCGCCGCTTCGAGATCACCGTGGGCATCGGTTACGGCGCAGACATCGGGCAGGCGATCGAACTCGTGCGCGGACTGTTCGACGCCGAGCCGAGAATCCTGAAAGATCCCGCGCCCGGCGTGTGGGTGTGCTCGCTCGACGCCAACAACAAGACAGTCGAGCTGGTGATCCGGGCTTGGGCGCATGTCAGCGACCTGTGGGAGGCGCAGACGGCCTTCATGCGTGCGGTGAAGGAAAAGTTCGAGGCCGAGGGCGTCACCGCACCGGCCTCGCAGCATGAGATCACGGTGAAACAGGTGATCAGCGCCAACCAGGCGGAGTTGAAGCCTTGATGACGCCGCGTCGCGAATGCGCGAAACTCTGCGATCTGTGCCTGCTGCAACGAATCAAGGGAAGAGCATGACGGAAACGCGCGAAGCCACCGTGCCGGACATCGGCGATTTCACCGACGTGCCCGTGATCGAGGTGCTGGTGAAGCCCGGCGACCGGGTCGAAAAGGACCAGGGGCTGGTCACGCTGGAATCGGCCAAGGCCACGATGGAAGTCCCCGCGCCTTTCGCCGGCGTCGTGCGCGAGGTCAAGGTCAAGGAGAACGACACCGTTTCCCGCGGCAGCGTGATCGCGCTGATCGAGGCGGGCGACGCGAGCGATAGACCTGTGTCGCAAGCCAAAGACACATCCAGTGAGAAAGGCGCTTCAACTTCTTCCCTTCCCCCGCTTGCGGGTGAAGGTGCCCGCAGGGCGGATGGGGAGAAATCGTCCGAGTCGCCCTCGCAAGCATCGCCCCCACCCCAACCCTCCCCCGCGCGCGGGAGGGGGGGCCAGGATGCGCCACGCTCACCACCCGTTCCCTTCGATGCCGGTACGGTTTCACCCGACAAGGTGCCTTATGCCAGCCCCGCGGTGCGTGCGTTCGCGCGCGAGCTGGGCGTGGACATCGCGCGCGTGCACGGTTCGGCGCGCGGCGGCCGCATCACGAAGGAGGACGTGCAGGCATTCGTGAAGTCGGCACTCGCCGGCGGCGCGCCCATCGCGCATGCCGCGACGGCCGGCGGCGGTCTGCAGTTGCTGCCCTGGCCGCAGGTGGATTTTTCGAAGTATGGCGAGATCGAGGAGAAGCCGCTCTCGCGCATCAAGAAATTGTCCGGCGCCAACCTCGCGCGCAACTGGGCGATGATCCCGCACGTCACCCAGCACGAATCCGCTGACATCACCGACATGGAGGCGTTCCGCAAGCAGCTCGGTGCGGAAAACAAGGAAGTGAAGATCACGCCGCTGGTGTTCCTCATCAAGGCGGTGGTCGCGGCGCTGAAGCAGTACCCGCAGTTCAATGCCTCGCTGGATGCCTCCGGCGAGAAACTCGTGCTGAAAAAATATTTCCACATCGGCATCGCAGTGGACACGCCCGACGGCCTGGTCGTGCCGGTGATCCGCGACTGCGACCGCAAGGGATTGCTCGAGCTGGCGATCGAGCTTGGGGAGATTTCCAGGAAGGCGCGCGACAAGAAGCTCTCGCCCAACGACATGTCCGGCGGCTGCTTCTCGATTTCCTCGCTGGGCGGCATCGGCGGCACGTCGTTCACGCCGATCATCAATGCACCGGAAGTGGCGATCCTCGGCGTGTCGCGCTCGTCCATGCAACCCGTCTGGAACGGCAGCGCGTTCGAACCGCGCCTGATGCTGCCGCTGTCGCTCTCCTACGACCATCGCGTGATCGACGGTGCGGATGCGGCGCGCTTCGCCGCGTATCTCGCACGCGTGCTCGGCGACCTGCGCCGGCTGCTGGTCTGAGGCGCGCGCGATGGCAATGATCGAACTGAAGGTTCCCGCGATCGGCGATTTCGCCGATGTGCCGGTCATCGAAGTGCTGGTGAAAGTCGGCGACAAGGTCGAGAAGGACCAGAGCCTGCTGACGCTGGAATCGGCGAAGGCCACGATGGAAGTCCCCGCCTCCGCCGCGGGCACCATCAAGGAACTGCGCGTCAAGGAAGGCGACACCGTTTCCGAGGGCAGCGTGATCGCGGTGGTGGAAGCCGGTGCGGAATCATCCCATGGAAAGAATTCTCCCCCCGCGCAGCGGGGGGAGATGCCGAAGGCAGAGGGGGGCGGTTCCAAAACTGTCGCAGCGGAAAATGCGCGGCAAGCGACACCCCCACCCCAACCCTCCCCCGCAAGCGGGGGAGGGAGTCCCCCCACCGGCCGCAAACCCGATTTCGAATGCCAGGTCTGCGTGCTCGGTTCCGGCCCCGGTGGTTATACCGCCGCCTTCCGTGCCGCCGATCTCGGCCTCGACACCATCCTGATCGAACGCTACGAGCGGCTCGGCGGCGTGTGCCTCAACGTCGGTTGCATTCCGTCCAAGGCGCTGCTTCACGCGGCCGACCTGATCAATGATGCCGAACTGATGGCCGAACACGGCATCGTGTTCGGCAAACCAAAGATCGAACTCGACAAGCTGCGCGCGTTCAAGGACGGTGTGGTCGCCAGGCTCACCGGCGGCCTCGCCTCGATGGCGAAGCAGCGCAAGGTGCGCGGCGTGCGCGGCACCGGAACGTTCGTGTCGCCGCACGAGATCGAAGTGGAGGCGAGCGAAGGCAAGAAGCTCGTTCGTTTCGAAAAATGCATCATTGCCGCGGGTTCGCAGGCAGTGAAACTGCCGGGTCTGCCGTGGGGTGATCCGCGCGTCATGGATTCCACCGACGCGCTGATGCTCGGGGAAATCCCGAAGAAGCTGCTGGTGATCGGCGGTGGCATCATCGGCCTGGAGATGGCCTGCGTGTACGATGCGCTCGGGTCCGAAGTCACGGTCGTGGAACTCTTCGACCAGCTGATGCCCGGCACCGATCCGGACCTGGTGCGCCCGCTGCAGCAGCGAATCGCCAAGCGCTACGCCGGCATCCACCTGAAGACGAAAGTCGCTTCCGCCAAGGCACAAAAGAACGGCATCGAAGTCACGTTCGAAGGCGACAACGCGCCGAAACCGCGGCTGTTCGATCGCGTGCTGTGCGCGGTGGGGCGTGTGCCGAACGGCAAGAAGATCGGCGCGGAAAAGGCCGGCGTGAACGTCACCGAGCGTGGTTACATCCCCGCCGACAAGCAACTGCGCACGAACGTGCCGCACATATTCGCGATCGGCGACATCGTCGGTCCGCCGATGCTGGCGCACAAGGCGACGCACGAGGCGAAAGTGGCCGCGGAAGTCTGCGCCGGCCACAAGAGCGCCTTCGACGCGCGCGTGATCCCGAGCGTGGCCTACACCGATCCGGAAGTGGCCTGGGTCGGCGTGACCGAACGCGAGGCGAAGGAAAAGAAACTGGATATCGGCGTGGCCAAATTCCCGTGGGCGGCATCAGGCCGCGCGTTGGGCATGGATCGCTCTGAAGGGTTCACCAAGCTGATCTTCGACAAGGCGACGCAGCGCGTGCTGGGCGGCGGCATCGTCGGCGTGCACGCGGGCGACCTGATTTCCGAAATCGCGCTCGCGATCGAGATGGGCGCGGAAGCCGCCGACATCGGCCTCACCATCCACCCGCACCCGACACTTTCCGAATCCGTCGGCATGGCGGCGGAAATGTTCGAAGGCACGATCACGGATTTGTACGTGCCGAGGAAGTAAATCTTGCCTGCTTCAGCGCTACTTGCGTCACTTCCATCAGATATTCAGGAGCGCTGGATTCGTGTTCGGCATTGGGTGGAACCGATCCCGGATGGGGAGGAAGAGCTGCTTAACGCATTAGCACGTGCAAAAGGCAATGCGCATACTGCGTGGGATCGTTCATGCCTTTCCTCTTACGAGCAGATTTATTGGGATCTTGTTTTTGTTTATGGTGAGGTGGAAAAGCGAGTGCGTGGTACCGAATGATGCAGGCCATGGATGGCCGTGTCGAAGTGAGCTTCCGGCGCCGTCGCATGGCGCCGAGCATCGCAGCCGGGCGCGCGGGAAAGGCGCGACTGTCTGAGCACATGGACGTGCGAGTTCGCGCCGGCGCGCGCCCGGCGAGAAGCGCAGGGCAGTCGAGCCAACCGGATGTTGGCGAGACCGTCATGCCGGCGCCATGGTTTTGGCTACTTTTGCCGAAACAAAAGTAGCCCGCTCGCCCGGGAGGCGAGCGGAAAAAGACATGGATGTCGTGCTTCGATGAGCGAAAGCGGCGCACTTCGCGCAATCCTTCATCCGGCGCTTCGCGCCACCTTCTCCCACAAGGGGAGAAGGGAACAGCAGATTCCGGGTTCCGCCTTCGGCGGCCCCGGAATGGCGGTGGAAATTTTCGCGAGCGAAAGATCAGTCGAGCGCGTACCCGAACTGCCTGCGGAATTCCTCCGCGAATTCCGCATGCGTGAACCACTGGTTCTGCGTGCCCGGGTGCGCGATCTTCAGCGCGCCCATGAGCGAGGCCATGCGGCCGGTGGTGGGCAGGTCGCAGCCGCGCATCAGGCCGAATATCAGGCCGGCGCGGTAGGCGTCGCCGCAGCCGGTCGGGTCGGTGACGGCGCGCGGCATCGCGGCCGGCACTTCAAAAACCTCTCCGCGCGTATGGATGCGCGAACCTTCGGCGCCGTGCGTCACGATGTAGGCCTTCACGCGCTGCGCGATATCGCCTTCGGACCATCCGGTTCGTTCCTGCAACAGGCTCGCCTCGTAACTGTTGACCGTCACGTAATCGGCCTGCTCGATGAACGCGCGGAACTCTTCGCCCGAGAACAGCGGCATCGCCTGGCCCGGATCGAAGATGAAGGGCACGCCGCGTTCGGCGAAATCGTGCGCGTGCTGCAACATGCCGTCGCGCCCGTCTGGCGCGACGATGCCGAAGGCGACATCGGCGACGTCGCGCACGTGGTTCTCGTGGCTGCGCATCATCGCGCCGGGATGGAAGGCGGTGATCTGGTTGTCGTCCAGATCGGTGGTGATGAACGCCTGCGCGGTGAAGGTGTCCGGCAGTTCGCGCAGGCCGTCCGTGCGGATGCCGCATGCGGCGAGGTGCCTGGCGTAAGGATCGAAGTCCCGGCCGACCGTCGCCAGCGGCAGCGGATCGCCGCCGAGGAGCTTGAGGTTGTAGGCGATGTTGCCTGCGCAGCCGCCGAACTCGCGGCGCATCTGCGGGACCAGGAACGACACATTCAACATGTGCACCTTGTCCGGCAGGATGTGATTCTTGAAGCGGTCCTGGAACACCATGATGGTGTCGTAGGCCATCGAGCCGCAGATCAGGGCAGCGGGCATTGCTTGGTTCTCTGGCAAAGCTCGCGATCCTAAAGGGAAACGGGTCGAGATTCGACGTCCATGAAGGCGCAGGCCATGGATGGCCGTGTCGAAGTGAGCTTTCCGGCGCCGTCGCATGACGCCGAGCATCGCAGCCGGGCGCGCGGGAAAGGCGCGATGTCCGAGCACAGGGATGTGCGAGTTCGCGCCGGCGCGCGCCCGGCGCGAAGCGCAGGGCAGTCGAGCCAACCGGATGTTGGCGAGACCGTCATGCCCGGCGCCGATGGCTTTGGTTACTTTCCCCGAAAGGAAAGTAACCCGCGCCGTGGGACGGCGCGGAAAAGACATGGATGTCGAATCAATACTGCGAAGTCCGCGCACGCTTTTCCTCACCCTGCCAAGTGCTGACGCACTTGGCTTCCCTCTCCCGCTTGCGGGAGAGGGGAATTTGTTTCGACAAGTCACAACTTTTCCACAGACTTGTTGTATCGGAACCTGAGACTCGCGCGCGTATGATTCGGTGCTGAGGTATCGAGGGGAAACCGATTCGCGCATGAGCGCCGTCCTGCCTGACCGCAAACCGCCTGCGCGCGTGGACACGCTGCGCGTGCCGCCGCATTCGATCGAGGCCGAGCAGTCGGTACTGGGCGGTTTGATGCTGGTGCCGGAGGCCTGGGACAAGGTCGCCGACCGCGTGCGCGAGGAGGATTTCTACCGCCGCGAGCACAAGCTGATCTTCCGCGCCATCGGCGACCTGTCCTCGCGCGGCCATCCCTGCGACGCGGTGACGCTGGGCGAGTGGTTCGAGCGCAACAACCTGTCCGACAGCGTCGGCGGCGCGGCGTACCTGGTCGAACTCGCCAACGCCACGCCCAGCGCGGCCAACATCGCCGCGTACGCCGACATCGTCCGCGACAAGTCCATCTTGCGGCAGTTGATCGAAGCGGGCACCGAGATCGCCGGGGACGGTTTCAATCCGGACGGACGCGCCACGCCTGAAATCGTGGAGAGCGCCGAGCAGCGCGTGTTCCAGATCGCCGAAGCCGGCGCGCGCGGGCGCAAGCAGTACGCACCGATGCGCGAGGCCCTGCGCGACGCGATGCAGCTGCTGCAGCAGCGCTACGCCAACCGCGGCCAGATCACGGGCCTCCCCACCGGTTTCGCCGACCTCGACAACCTCACCGCCGGCTTGCAGCCCGAGGATCTGGTGATCCTCGCTGCGCGGCCATCGATGGGCAAGACCGCGTTTGCGCTGAACCTTGCCGAGAGCGCGGCCCTTCGCGCCAAGAAGACGGTGCTGATCTTTTCGATGGAGATGTCGGCCTCGCAGCTTGCGTTCCGGCTTATTTCCTCGCTGGGTCGCATCAACCAGCAGCACCTGCGCACGGGCGACCTTGCGGAAGAAGACTGGCCGCGCGTCACACAGGCCACC
>DASSFA010000300.1:0-7336 GCA_035694895.1 Rhodanobacteraceae bacterium
TGCATCGCGCCTTCGCCGCCCTCGATGCGCTCCAGGTCGCCGCGGTATTCGGGATGGATTTCCATCGTCACCTTCTGCTCCATCCAGGTGGCGAAGGCCTCGTTCAACCAGATGTCGTTCCACCACTTCAGCGTGACCGTGTCGCCGGTCCACTGGTGCGCCATTTCATGTGCCTCGACGCTGAAGGAACTGCGCACGGAGCTGGGCGAAGCGTTGGGCTTGAGCAGCAGCAGCCAGTCGCGATAGGTGATGAGGCCTGCGTTCTCCATCGCGCCCGCGGAGAAATCCGGCAGCGCCGCCAGGTCGAGCTTGCCGAAGGGATAGCCGAAACCGTAATAGGCCTCTTCGTGCTCGATGATCCCCGGCGCCATCGCCAGCGCTTGCTGCATCTGGCTGCCATTGCCCCTGGTGGCGATGCCGCGCACCGGCACCGGCTCCGAACGCCACCGGTTGGCCGGAATGGTCGGCCCCTGCACCACGTCCCACGGTCCGACCGCCCATGCGTACAAATAAGTGGGCAGTGGCCTGGTCGGCTGGAAGGTGATCGTCTTGAATCCGTCCTGCGCCTTGCTTTCGCTGGCCTGCGCGGTATTGGCGACCGCGGTATCGGACGACGGGATGGTCAGCGTCAGCGTCATCGGAACCTTGAAATCCGGCTCGTCGAAGCACGGGAACGCGAGCCGCGCGCTGATCGGCTCCATCTGGGTCATCGCGTAGTCGTTGCCGGCGAACGTGACCTTGTAATAGCCCTCCAGCGTCTGGTTGTACGGCGCGCTGAAGGCGATCGCGAGCTCGAGCTTCTGCGGCTTCAAGGTGCCGCCGAAGTCAATGCGCGCCACACCCTGCTTCGGCGCGGCTTCCGTGTACTTGCCGTCGTGCGCCTTGCCGGCGGCATCGGTCACGGTGACATGCGAAACCTTCAGGTCCTTGCCATGCAGCCAGAGATGATCGGATGCCTTCTTCAGGTCCACCGCGATCGTGACGGTGCCGGAGTAATCGCCCTTCTGCGGGTCGGTTCGCAACGACAGCACGTAGGACTGCGGCACCGCCCAGCGCGGCAGCATTTCCAGCGGCGGCGCTTCCACGTTGCCGGAAACGACGGGACGCCGCTCGACCGATGCCGCGCTTTTCTGCGCGAATACCGGCTGCGCGAAGGCGAGGAGCGCACAGGAACCGAGCGCGCACAGCATGAGGGAGGGGGTCGATCGCATGGCGGCGAGCTCGTCAGGGGGAAAACCTGACTGAAACACAACGCGCCCGGAGCGGCAAGTGCGAAAGGCCGCAGCGAAAGCGGCATGAAAGATCGGGAAAGCCGTTCGTGCCTGCCGGCGCGAACGGCGGATGGGGAATCAGCCCGCGGCTTGCATTTGCTCGAGCGTCACCGCCACCGCGTGCACCACCGCGGCGATGCGCACCGCGCTCTGGATCGCCTGCGCGGAAACATCGTGCTTGCGCAGGGTCTTCTCGTGCGACTCCATGCACTTGCCGCAACCATTGATCGCCGATACCGCGAGCGACGCCAGTTCGAAATCGATCTTCGAACCGCCCGGATTCGCCATCACGTTCATGCGCAGCGAGGCCCGCATGGTGGCGAATTCCTCGTTGCCGACCAGGTGCGTGAAGCGGTAATAGATGTTGTTCATCGCCATCATCGCCGCCGCCGCGCGGATGCCGTTCAATTCGGCTTCGTCGGCGTGCTGCGAAGCGAACCGCGCGATGGCCTGGGTGAGCGGCTCATGCCGCGAGGCGATCGCCGAAGCCAGCGCCATCAGCGCGATCTGCTTCTGGGTCAGGCCTGGCGCACCACCTTCGCTCAACACCGAATCCAGGTTCAGGCGCAGGTCCTTGGCGTAGTCGGGCAGCGAGGATTTGAGTTGGTCGAGTGTCATATCGGAACCGATTGAGGTTGCGTGGTGTGCTCCTTCCCTTCAATGGGAAGGCCGGGATGGGGATGGTGTTGCTCTCCGCAACCATCCCCACCCAAACCGTTGCAGGCTCGAACGTCCTGTTCTCGCCAGCAACCCGGCCCTCAGCTCCTGCTTCGGGCGCTCAGTGGCGCGCAAACCTTCGGTTCGCAAGCGTGCCACTTCGCCCTTGAAGGGGAGGGCTTTCAAGGCACCGCATGAACGATCAGGCGGCCTTGAGCGTCTCTTCGCCCTGGTGCCAGTCAGGGTCGTTTTCGCCGCGCTTGCGCGATGCCTTGAATGGCATCGCGCGCGGCGGAAACGGAGGAGCCAGGGATGGCGACTGGAGAGCACTCCATGGATGGATCAGGCTGCCTTGAGGGTTTCCTCGCCCTGGTGCCAGTTGCAGGGACACAGCTCGTCCGTCTGCAACGCATCCAGCACGCGCAGCACTTCGGACGGATTGCGGCCTACGCTGCCTTCGGTGACGTAGACGAAACGGATCACGCCATCCGGATCCACCAGGAAGGTGGCGCGCTTGGCCACGCCCTCCTCGTCGAGGATGCCGAGCGTGCGCGACAGGTCCTTGTTGATGTCGGCCAGCATCGGGAACGGCAGCTCGCGCAGGTCCTTGTGGTCCTTGCGCCATGCGAAGTGCACGAACTCCGAGTCGGTGCTCGCGGCCAGGATCTGGCAGTCGCGATCGTTGAACTGGCTGTTCAGGTCTGCGAAACCCTTGATCTCGGTCGGGCACACGAAGGTGAAGTCCTTCGGGTAGAAGAACACCAGCAGCCACTTGCCGCGATAGGTGTCGTTGCTGATCGGGAAGAACGCCTTGTCCAGGCTTTCGATGGACACGGTGGACTTCAGGTTGAACTGGGGAAACTTGTCTCCGACGGTAAGCATGTGTTGCTCCTGGCTATTGCTGTTGCTGGTGTGGATTCACCGCGGGATCGCGGCGACGAAGAAAGGATAGGGCCGGGCCGGCTATCATTCAAATTGATTGTTGTCATCGTATCCATAGCTAATTACTATCGCCTTCATGAACCTGCGCGACCTGCGGTATCTGGTGGCCCTCGCGGAGCATCGCCATTTCGGTCGCGCCGCCGCGGCCAGCTATGTCAGCCAGCCCACGCTCTCCACTCAGATACGCAAGCTGGAAGAGGAACTCGGCGTGACGCTGGTCGAGCGCACGCCCCGGCGCGTGCTGCTGACCGAGACCGGGCGCGAGATCGCCGCGCGTGCCCGCGACGTGCTGCACGAAGTCGAGCAGATCCGCGGCATCGCGCGGCGCACGCGCGACCCGGAAGCCGGCAGCGTGCGGCTGGGCATCTTCCCGACGCTCGGCCCGTATCTGCTGCCGCACGTGGTGCCGGAGGTGCGCAAGCGCTTTCCCAAGCTGGAACTGCTGCTGGTCGAGGAGAAAACCGAGGAAGTATTGAAGCGCCTGCGTGAAGGCAAACTCGACGCCGGTGTGCTCGCGTTGCCGATCCACGACGACACCCTGCATGCCGAGTTCCTGTTCGAGGAACCGTTCGTGCTCGCGACGCCGAAGGATCATCCGCTGGCGCGGCGCAGCACGCTGAAGCTGGACGATCTGGAAGACCAGAGCTTGCTGCTGCTGGAGGATGGCCCCTGCCTGCGCGACCAGGCGCTGGAGGTCTGCCGCATGAGCGGCGCCGGCGAGAAAACCGGTTTCCGTGCGACCAGCCTGGAAACGCTGCGACAAATGGTGGCCGCGGACGTCGGCGTGACCCTGCTGCCCGTGCTGGCGGTGAAGCCGCCGGTGGCGAAAGCCGAGAACGTCAGCCTGGTCGAGTTCCGCGGCCGTGCACCGAGCAGGCGCATCGCCATGGTATGGCGCAAGAGTTCCGCGCTGGCGCCGTTCCTGAAACGGCTCGCGCAGGTATTCCGCGAGCTGCCGCGGGAACTGCTGGACGCGCACTCGATCGCAGCCGCAACTTTCGAACCCCGCGTATCGCGCAATCGCGCGCCTCGTCGCGCCGCGCGAAAACGCGCATCATAGATCAGAGTCGAACCGCGGCTTGAAATCCGGACTCAGCAACCCAAGGAACTTTCCATGAACACGGCAACGCCTTCCATCGTCCTCACCAGCAACGACGTGCAACGCCTGGAAACGATGCTGGATTCCGCGCAGTACCGCGATGCTCCCGGCGCGGAGGCGTTGCGCGCCGAACTGGAACGCGCCCGCGTCGTGGCCCCGCAGGAATTGCCGCGCGACGTAATCAGCATGAACTCCACCGCCGAATGCGTGGACGAGGCCAGCGGACGCGCACGCGCGCTCACGCTCGTGTACCCGCGCGAAGCCGATGCCGCGCAGGGCCGCATATCGGTGCTGGCTCCCGTCGGCGCGGCGCTGCTCGGCATGAAGGTCGGCCAGAGCATCGACTGGCCCGCGCCATCCGGCACGCTGCGCCTGCGCGTGACGGCCGTGCGCTACCAGCCGGAGGCGGCCGGCGAATATCATCGCTGAGGCGGAATTTCGATAGCCATAAGCTATCGAATTCATCGGATCAATCAATTTCCCGGAACCCCACAGGTGCGTTACGCTCGCGCTGCATAGCGCGAGCAGTCCGCCGCGTGCCGCATTCCTTCCACCCATACACACGAGGTGAGCCATGGGCAATCTGAAAGGTTCGAAAACCGAGGCAAACCTGAAAGCCGCCTTCGCCGGCGAATCGCAGGCAAACCGCCGCTATCTCTACTTCGCCGCCAAGGCGGATGTCGAGGGCTACAACGACGTGGCCGCGGTGTTCCGTTCCACCGCGGAAGGCGAAACCGGCCACGCGCACGGCCATCTCGAGCACCTGGAGGCCAGCGGCGATCCGGCCACCGGCCTGCCGATTGGCAGCACCAGCAACAACCTGAAGGCCGCGATCGCGGGCGAGACCCACGAATACACCGACATGTACCCGGGCATGGCCAAGACCGCGCGCGACGAAGGCTTCGACGAGATCGCCGACTGGTTCGAAACGCTGGCCAAGGCCGAACGTTCGCACGCCAACCGGTTCACCAAGGCCTTGAACGAGCTTGCATGATCAACGACGTTCTCGGGCTCGCTGAATGCAGGCCATGGATGGCCGTGGCGAAGTAAGCTCGGCGCCGTCGCATGACGCCGGGCATCGCAGCCGGGTGCGCGGGAAAGGCGCGATGTCCGAGCACCTGGATGTGCGAGTTCGCGCCGGCGCGCGCCCGGCGAGAAGCGCAGGGCAGTCGAGCCAACCGGACGTTGGCGAGACCGTCATGCCCGGCGCCAATGGCTTTGGTTACTTTCCCCGAAAGGAAAGTAGCCCGCGCCGCGGGACGGCGCGGGAAAGACATGGATGTCAACGCATCAAAAGCAAAGACACTGGATTACAAAGCCCATACATGGACTTTGCGCTTCGGGCCAACTTGCAGTTGTTCAAATTTGTTCCTGACAAATTCGTCCGGCGTGCGCCGGATGACGAAAGGTGACGTTGCCGGCCATGTCCAACGAAACCGCCACCCGCGAAGGCAGCCTCGAAGCGCCGAGGCGCCATCCAATCGAATGGCGTGACGAGGCATTCTGGAACCAGGACGCGCTCGATGCGGAACTCGAGCGCGTGTTCGAGATCTGCCATGGGTGCCGGCGCTGCGTCAGCCTGTGCCAAGCGTTCCCGACGTTGTTCGACCTGATCGACGAATCGGCAACGATGGAAATCGACGGCGTGGACAAGGCCGACTACGCCAGGGTCGTCGATCAGTGCTATCTGTGCGACCTCTGCTACCAGACCAAGTGCCCCTACGTTCCGCCGCATCCCTGGAACGTGGACTTTCCCCACCTGATGCTGCGCGCCAAGGCGGTGGAATTCAAAAAGGAAGGGGCTGACTTCGGCTCGAAGGTGCTCTCCGGCACCACCACGGTCGGGCGGATCGCCTCCATTCCGGTCATCGCCGAAGCGGTCAACGCGCTCAATCGCAGCCGGCCTGCACGCAAGCTGCTCGAGAAAACGCTGCATGTGCATCCCGATGCGCGCGTACCCGAATATCAACACCCGCGTGGCCGCAAGCGGCTGCGCAAGCTGGATGGCGAAGGCGGCGCGCAGCCCGCCGGCCGCACCCGCGGGCGCGTGGCGATCTTCGCCACCTGCTATTGCGACAGCGTGCTGCCGACCGTTCTGGAGGATCTGGCCGCGGTGCTTGGGCACAACGGCATCGCGACCAGGCTGGTCGAGCGCGAAACCTGCTGCGGCATGCCCAAGCTGGAGCTCGGCGACCTCGCCTCCGTCGAGCGATACAAGAACGAGAACATCCCGGTGCTGGCGCGCGCGGCACGCGAAGGTCATGACCTCACCGCCGCGATCCCCTCGTGCGTTCTGATGTTCAAGCAGGAGCTGCCGCTGCTGTTTCCGGACGACGAGGACGTGCAGTTGGTGAAGCGCGCGTTCTTCGATCCTTTCGAATACCTGGCGGAGCGCCACAGGGCCGGCCTGCTGAAGACCGACTTCAGGAACCCGCTCGGCAAGGTCGCCTGGCATGTCGCCTGCCACCAGCGTGTGCAGAACATCGGACCGAAGACGCGCGAGATCCTGTCGCTGGTCCCGGGCACCGAGATCGCGACGATCGAACGTTGCTCCGGCCACGACGGCACCTACGGCGTGCGCAGCGAGACCTATCCGCTCGCGCGCAAGATCGCGCGGCCGGTGGAAACGCGCATCCAGCAGTCGGAAGCAACGACGCTCGCCAGCGACTGCCCGATGGCCGGTTCGCACCTGGCGCATGGGCTTGATGACAAGCCCGCGCAGGCGCATCCGCTGACGTTGTTGCGCAGGGCCTATGGTGTTTGAGGAGCGAGGGACGAGTAGCGAGGGCGCTCCGACCAAGCCCTCTCGCAAACTCCGTAGCGGTCGGATTTTCGCGCCCTCGCCGCTCGCCCCTACTCCCTCTCTCGAATCAGGCAAGTTGAACCGAGCATGCAACCACTCACCCCTTCCGACCTCCTCTCCCTCGAAGCCTATGCCCGCGAGCGCAACACGTTCCGTGCACGCGCGATCGCGCACAAGCAACCGCGCAAGGTGCATCTGGGCGCGCACATCACGCTGCTCTTCGAAGATCGGCTGACGATCCAGTATCAGGTGCAGGAGATCCTGCGGACCGAAAAGATCTTCGAGCCGGAAGGCATCACCGAAGAGCTGGAGGCCTATAACCCGCTGATCCCGGATGGTCGCAACTTGAAGGCGACCATGTTGATCGAATTCGAGAATCCCGATGTGCGCAGGCGCGAGTTGATGAAGCTGCGCGGCGTCGAGCACGAGGTCTCGTTGCAGGTGGAAGGCCACGCGCCGGTACGCGCGATCGCCGACGAGGACCTGCCGCGCAGCAACGAAGAGAAAACTTCCGCCGTACACTTCCTGCGGTTCGAGCTGGACGATGCAATGATCGCGGACTTC
>DASSFA010000301.1:0-3602 GCA_035694895.1 Rhodanobacteraceae bacterium
AACCGTGAAGCGCGCCAGGCGCGATGTTGCAGCGGGCAGGCAGGGTGAACTCGCGACGGGCAAGCGCCGGCGCACCTCGCCCAAGCGGTCGCGTGCGACGACCCGGGCGCTCAAGCGCGAGGGCCGTTCCGCGGCATCGAAACAGGCGCTCTCGAAACACGCCCGCAAGGCCGCGCACCGAAGGAGCGCCGGCGAGCGCTCCTCAGCTGCGAAGAAAGTCGCGCATACCAGAGGTGCGCGCAAGCGCTCCACGACTTCGAAAAAGACTGCGCGCGCACAAGGGCGGAGGTAGAGCCGACGGACTTGGGGTCGGGTCGCACTAAGCAAATCCTAATTATTGAACCCTTCAGTTCATATTTAGCCGGCGTGTGCGAGACTGCAATCGTCCGAGGAGGATGATGACCATGAACACTCAACGCCCGCGTTTCCGCAACAAACTGATGCTGCTTTGTGGCTTGCTCACCGCCGGCACGGTTGTCGCGCCGGGGGCATTTGCCCGCGACCATTACTACAACCGGTATTCCGGTTACCCCGACTACGGTCGCCACGGCTGGCATCACGACCATGACGACACCGTGGGCGCGCTGCTCGCCGGCGCCCTGATCGGCGGCGTGATCGTGAACGCGCTCGATCACTCGCACGATTATTCGCGCACGTATTACTCCACCCCGTACTACGCGCCTTCGTACTACTCGCAGCCCACCTACTACGCCCCGCCGTCAGGCTACTACTACAACGACGGTTATGGTTCGTATCGCAGCGGCGGGTATTACGGCGGTTCGTATTACAACGGTTACTACAACAGTCCGCAGCCGACGTATTACGGATCCGGTTATTACGACGGCTATTGATCATCAGCAGCGGTTCGTCTCGGATCAGCCCGGCTCGATGCCGGGCTGATTCTTCTTGCGCATCCAGAAATAGAGCGGGACTCCGAGCAGAACCAGCACCACGCCCCAGAGCAGCGCCTGCGTGCCGGTGCTGAGCAATGCCCAGGCACTGAACACGGCTGCGGCGAGCGCCACGAAGATCTGCGTTACTGCGCGCCAGCGCGGGCGAGGAGCTTCGTGCAGACGCAATGCCGCCACGCTGCAAACCAGGTAGGGTGCGACCGTCGTTGCGGTCGAGAGCAGGATCGCGAAGGTGAACAGCGCCACCAGTTGCTTCTGGTAATTCGCCAGGATCAGCGCACTGGCCAAGACGCTGCTGACCAGCAATCCCGCCACAGGCGTGCCACGCGCGTCGCAGCGCGCCAGCACGCGCGGAAACAAACCATCCTCGGCCGCGGCCATCCCGGTCTGGCTCACCACCAGCACCCAGCCATTGAGTGCGCCGAAACAGGAGATCGCGGCCACCGCGGCGAGTGCGGTACCGGCGGCCGGACCCCACAAGCCCGCCGCTGCATCCGCGAACGGCGCATGCGACGAGGCCAGTTGCGCCGCCGGCACGAGGCCGACCACGGTCATGCAGGCGATCACGGTCGCCAGCCCGGCGAGCGCGGTGCCGAGCACGGTCGCCAGCGGGATCGTGCGATGCGGGTCGCGCACGTCGGCGCCCGCGACAGTCACGCTTTCCATTCCCAGCAACGCCCAAAAGGTGAGTGCGATGGTGGTGGTGGTCACTTCCAGCAAGCCATGACCGCTGCGGTTGAAAGGCTGCCACGCGTGGGGATCGAACCGGATCACGCCGACCGCAACGATCAGCAGCAGCGGCAGGAACTTCAGCGCCGTGGTCAGCACCTGCATCGCCCCCGCGCTGCGTGTCCCGCGCAGGTTGGTGAACGTGCACAGCCAAAGCGCTGCGACGGCGATGCAGGCATCGCGAAGCGGGCTTGTCGTTGTGGAGGGCAACAGCGAACCGAAATAGCCTGCGAAGGCAATGGCGATCGCGGCATTCCCGCACCAGGTCGAAACCCAGTAACTCCATGCGGTGCCGAATCCGACCGCATCTCCGAACGCCGCGCGCGCATAAGCATAAGGTCCGCCGCGCATCGGCCGCTCCAGCCCCAATCGCGCGAACATCAGCGCCAGCAGCAGTGCGCCCGCGAGCGAAACGCCCCAGCCGAGCAGCGCCGCGCCGCCGTAGGGCGCGAGCGCCGAGGGAAGCAGGAACAAGCCGGAACCGATCATGTTGCCCATGATCAAGGCCGTGGCCATGCACACGCCCAGCCCTGGCCTGGAGCGAATGGATCCGGGTATGGATACGGATTCAGCCGGAGGCGAGCTCATCGGATTCGTTTTTGCGATCATCCATGATCGCTGTCTGCCAGCGACGATCGCAGCCGTCCATGGCCAGGAGCTCCGTGGCCGCACTTTTCAATGCGATAGGCCTCGCGCAGCAACTCGTGGAAGTGGTGCACGCCGTTCTCGCGCAGCGGATTCAGTCGCCCGGCGACATACGATCCGGATGCCAGGCCGCGCTGCACGAGCTCGCACATGTCAACGTCCTCGCGCTGCACCAGATCGCTGAATTCGCGGTCGCGCGCGTAGCGGCCATCCGCGTCTTTTTCCTCCGCCGGATAGTAGTAGTCGAACACCACGCGGCAGCGATCCGGCGCGATCGGCAGCACGCTGTTGGTCTGCATGCGGCCGGGCATCACGTTCAACATCGTGTTGGGCCACACGAACCAGTACAGCGCCTCACCGCTGCCGTACAGCGCATCCCCGCTTTCCAGCGGACTGTGTTGCAAAGAATGCCAGCGCGAGGTTTCCACCACGTAGCTGCGGTAATCGAGCATGCGGTTGAGTTCCGGGTGGATGTGCGGAACGTGGTAGCCCTCGAGGTAGTTGTCTATGTAGGTCTTCCAGTTGCAGGCGATGTCGTAGCTCTCGCGCGCGTGGAATGCATAGCCTTCGATCGCCTGATCGCCGAGGCGCGCATCCATCCCTTGCAGCAATTCGTCGAGTGGCGGCGCGTGCCGATCGAGCGAAGCGAACACCAGCCCGCGCCAGACTGCCACTCGCGCCTCCGGCAACCGGACGGAAGCCACATCGAAGTCCGCCGTGGCCTGCATTTCCGGCGCGCTCAGCAGTTGCCCGTCGAGTGCATAGGTCCAGCCGTGGTAGTGGCAGCGCAAGCGCCTGGCTCCGCGTCCGTCGCACAGCGCAAGTGGCCCGGCCCGATGGCGGCAGACATTGTGCAGGGCGCGCAGCTCGCCATCGCTTCCGCGCACTACCAGCAAGGGCACTCCGGCGATTTCACCGACCACGTGATCGCCGGCTTGCGCCAGTCGCGAGGTGTGCGCCAGCAACTGCCAACCTTTCGCGAACACCGCGCGCTGATCGAGTTCATGGCTCTGCGCTCCCGTGTAGAAGCGCGCGGGCAGGGCGCGTGCGTGTTCCAGCGGTTGTATCGCGAGATCGGTTCCGGACATGGTTGCTCCTCGGTGTGTGAGCAGTATGGTCGAGAGCCGGTCTGCTGAAAACCGGGATACCCATTCCTCACATCGGGTGAACATGCGCTCTGTTCGAATGGCCACGCGGTCACGGAATGCCACTCGATGCGCAGGATGCGCGCACACTCCACGCCAGGGAAGACGCGGCGCGCCAAGGATGGCGCACATGGGCGAGGAAAGCCGATGAACGCATCGCGATACGCCGTCG